>CAKZUU010000391.1 GCA_937922175.1 uncultured Gemmataceae bacterium | reverse complement strand
GTGAAGAAGTCGAAAAAGGAGAAGTCGGCCGACGCCGCTGCTGCGGAGACCAAGGGTGGCGAAGCGAAGAAGTAGACCTTCGTCGCGAATTCCCCTGCCTCGAATTTCCGCCCCATTTTTGACGGGTTTTTCTGGAGCTGGCGAGCGCGACCGGTTATAATCGCTGGCGTGGTTTTTAGCTCCGGCGACTCCGGCTCGGAACGCATGACAGCTCTTGTCCGTTGTCCGTTCTGCAAATTGGGTCAGGTGCGGGTGCCGCGGTCAGCGGTCGGCACCTGCATGACCTGTCCAAAATGTTTAAGTTCCTTCACGGTCGGCGATTGGCATTTCTGTGAATCGGAACCCACTGGGGGCACCGCTGCAGTTCCGACGGGGCATGTCTCGGTTTCGGACCAGGCGGAAAGAGTGACCGTCATGACACCCCCCAAGCGGATTTCGGAGCGTCCGGAGCAGCGGGGCGAAGCGCCGCCGATGATACCTCGTGAGGCGACGGTTTGTGTCCCGACGACCATGCCCTTGTCACGATCCTCGGCCCAAGCGGGGAAGGCGCTGGTCTGGCCAGCGCTTATTTGCGCCGGCTTGGTCTTGCCCGTCTCCTACTTGCCTTTAGGACGGACCTTGGCACTATTGCTTTCCTTGGTTGGTTTTTCTTTGGGATCGCTCACTTTTTTGACTCCGAGGAAAACGAGGGTTTGGTCGGCCCTGGCCGCTGCTTTGAACTTGGGATTGATGCTGGCGGTGCTGCTATTTCCAACGTGGCTGGGACTGGGGCCGTGGCTGGCCGTGGGATGGTCACGTTCGTCGGACGACGAGCAAACGGTCGCTTTGGTTCCCTACCAAGGGAAAGGTCGCATCGCTCTTTCCGACCCCGAGGGTTGGATCGACGCGAACGTGGGCGGCTGGCAACGAGGCGATTTGCGGGTGACATTGACAGAGGCTCGGATCGGATCCCTCCCCCTCCAAGGTCCGAAAGGCCAGGTCAAAGTGATCAAAGAGCCTGTCGTCCTCATCAAGGTGCGGGTGACGAATGTCGGCGCGGCGCGAGAGATCGAATGGCATCGGGGAAGTGACTCGCGTGGCACCGAACCAACCGAGCCGACATTGACCGATACCGACGGGAAAAAACTGGCTCTTCATCGTTTCGAGAAAGGTTGGAAGCCCCACGGTCAACCCGCCGACTCTCACTCGATCCTCCCAGGAGAGACCGCAGAACAGTGGCTTGTTTTCGACATGGCCGATCGCGACGATGGCGTATTCCGATTGGAGTTACCGTTGGCCATGTTTGGCGAGACGGGAGAACCGATTCGTTTTCGTTTCATCGCGACTCGTGATGAGGACAGACCAAGGGTGACGCTCCCCACGGGGCGATAGCGTTCGTGATATTGAAGAGTCAGCTCAATTTTTCGTGAGAGCATCTCATGAGACTGCTTCGTCGTGGATTCACGTTGATTGAGTTGCTGGTGGTCATTGCCATCATTTCGATCCTGATGGGTTTGATGATGCCAGCGGTGCAGAAAGCCCGAGAGGCAGCAAACCGGCTCAGCTGTGCGAACAATTTGAAGCAGATCGGCCTGGCGCTGCACAATTACGAGTCCGTGCTCCAGAAGTTGCCGCCAAATCGCATGAATTGCAGCAACACGTGGTTCGTTCACATCCTGCCGTTCATCGAACAAGACAATCTCTACTATCAGTGGCAGTCGTTTGGTATGAACTACTTCGCACTTCCGGAAAACATCCGGGCGACGCCGGTTCGGATCTTTTTTTGCCCGTCGCGACGAACACCGCAAATGGTGCCATATAGCCTTTCAGGCGACATGCCGATGGGATATGGCTATCGCTGCCAAGGCGTTCCTCCGATCCCCGACCGGACACATTACCCAGGCGGATTGTCGGATTACGCATCAAATGTCGGGACAACGGGATCTGACATGTATGATCCCAGTTATGGGCCGCCCAATGGGGCCTTTGAGTACGGTCGGTCTCTTCCCTTTTCGGCCATCCGCGACGGCCTGAGCAATACGTTTCTCGTCGGCGAAAAGCAGGTGCCCGACGACAGGTTGGGGGTGGGATGGTGGGATTGCTCCGCCTACGACGGAAACTACCTGCCCTGCTGTTCGCGTTCCGCGGGCTTTCATTTTCCGTTAACGACGAACCCCCGGTCGCAAGCCGTGGGATTCGGGAGCAGCCATTTGGTGGTGGTGCAGTTCGTATTGGGCGATGGCAGCGTGCGTGCGATTCCTGCGCATCTGTCGCCGTCGATTCTGCATATGTTGGCGGCACGAAACGACGGCCAAATTCTTCCCGATTTCTGATCGGGATTCCGTTCCGACGGCCGCCTTTGGCGAAGGCCTCAGCCGGCGTGATGTGAGGGCGCTTCGTCCTGACGTGGCTGCCAACCGGTCAGGGCGGTGATCAGTCGTTCCAGCCGTGGGAAGAATTTCACCCGGCCCAGAAGCGGATTGCACCATCCCGTTGTGATGCAATAGTTAACCGTATGCGGCGGGCGATGGTGGCAGTCGTGATGGGGCGTGCTGAGGATCAGTCCTCGGCGTTGCAGCCATGCCACCAGACGGGGCGGGCGCCGCATGTGAGCCCACTTGTGGATTTGGCTCGTGGGAAGACCCGCGATTGACAGGGTGAGAAGAAAGACCGCCGCCCAACGGCCCACTTCCAACTGCACCGGCATGCACAGAGACGCAATCAGGAACGGCATGTTGGCCAAGGAGGAGTCGGCATTGGTCGTGAAAAAATGCGTGTCGAGAAGGTTTTTGGGTTTCTCATGATGGACACGGAAAGGCTTGATCAACCTCGGGCCGATGAACCAAGTCCTCTCGCTCCCCCAAGTGTCGAACGTCCAATGGACCATTCCTGAGACGAAATCCGCGCTGGGCAGGGCGATCGCGACCATCAGCGCATCCACCCACCCCCATTGGGCGGGGAGCATCGCCAGTCGAGCGATGCCGCCGGCGGCTAGGCCCACGGCGAGGGCGACCCAGAAAATATCCATCAATCGTAACGGGAATTCGGAGCGACCGCATTTACGAGGGGCAAACAACCGACGGAGATTGGGCATGGTCCAACGCGGTAATGTGGTCATGGGGTGGTTTCTAACGACCTTTCCAACAAGCATATAGATGCAGCCAACCGTCGATCATGGTGTCTCCCACCCGATCCCGGCTCCGAGGGCAACGAGCATACCGTTATACGGACGGCCAGTCCTTCCATTCTCGCCGATTCGGTTCATTTGGGACGCGATTTGAAGCAGCAACGCCAACTCGTACGGATGAGAGTCCTCCACGGAGGTGTGGGACCTGCGGTTGAATCTTGCCACGCGCTCGCTCGCCTTGACGACCGACCTTCAACGAACGGAAAATACGAACTCAGCGGCATGATAGGTTCTTGTTCCGCGGGGGTCAAATGGATTTCCGGTGAAAGTCAGCATGGGCCTGGCGGTGGATGGGGACCTGCCCAATTTGGATCGGAATGACGAGGGACTGCTGCCGTTCGTTGACCGTCGCCGACAAAACTCTATGATATCCCTCCCTGCCGCTTTTTTCGCGAGACTTCTCCATGACTCACGGGCAAGACTCTTCCCTGCCGCCCCCGGAGCACGCGGGGAGGCGACGCTTTCTGAAATGGCTGACCAACGGAATAGGGGCGGCCTTTGCGGCAACGCTCGGCGTTCCGGCATTGCTGTACTTGCTGGATCCACGAAACCGACCGACGCCGGCGGGTGATTTTCGCCAGGTCACGAAGTTGAGTGAATTGAAGGAAGGTCAGCCGGTGGCGCTCACCATCAAGGAGGTTCGCCGCGATGTTTGGACGATTCACCCCAACGACATCGTCGGTCGCGTATGGCTCATTCGCCGCGGTGACACCGTCAAAGCCTTCACGGTGACGTGTCCGCATTTGGGTTGCTCAATCAACCACGAGGGTGACCGCTTCGTCTGTCCCTGCCACAATGGAACGTTTACTCTGGACGGGAAACGGGCAGATCCCGGCGCGGGTCGTCGGAACCCGGCCCCCCGTGACATGGATGAGTTGGAAGTCCGTCTCACCCCCGCTGCCGACGCCCCGAATGACCGCATCGTGTGGGTGAAGTACCAAGCATTCATCCAAAACCAGGAAGCGAAAGTGGCCCGAAGGTGATCCGGGTGACCGTCGGCTTCCGTCCCTGACGAGAGATCGAGCCGTGATTCGATTCCTACGTGATTGGATCAATGACCGAACGGGTCTGGGGCGTGTGATCGACGCGCTCTTGTTGGAGCCGATCCCCGGTGGGGCGAAATGGCGCTACGTGTGGGGCAGTGCCTTGGCGATCGTCTTCGGCCTCCAGTTGATCACCGGCGTGTTGCTGATGACATCCTATAGCCCCGGCGACACGACCGCGTGGAGTTCGGTCTATTTCATCCAATACGAGATGGATTTCGGCTGGCTGATTCGGGGGCTGCATCACTTCGGCTCACAGACCATGGTCGTACTCATGGGACTGCACATGCTGCAAGTGGTCATCGCTGGCGCCCACCTGAAACCCCGAGAGGTCAACTGGTGGCTCGGTCTCGGGTTGTTGGCCGTTGTCCTCGGCTTGAGTTTGACAGGATATTTGCTGCCATGGGATCAAAAAGGCTTCTACGCCACCCAAGTCGCGACCAACATCGTCGGCGGGTTGCCGGGGGTCGGACCGTGGCTGCAAAAGATCATCGTTGGCGGGCCCTCCTACGGAAATCACACGCTCACTCGCTTTTTCGCCCTGCACGTCGCCGTTCTGCCGGGACTCGCCATCCTTTTGCTCATCGCGCACATTTGGGTCTTCCGCCGTCATGGCGTCACCCATCCCAAAAATGCCGAAGGCACCGGTTGGTTTTGGCCCGATCAGGCTTTTCGCGACATGGTCGTCGGGCTGGTGATTTTCGGTATCATGCTCGGCCTGGTCGTTTATGGATGGGGAAACAAGGTCGAACCGGGTCTTGAGGCCGACGGGGCCACCCCAACTCGCAGCATTTATGACCGAATTGCCCATGCGGGACGAGACGGCTTGGGGGCCCATCTCGATGCCCCGGCTGATCCGAATGTACCGTATCCCGCTCGCCCGGAGTGGTACTTCTTGTTTCTGTTCCAACTGCTGAAGTATTTTGAGGGCGATCAGGCGTTGATCGGTACCGTGGTCATTCCCGGGGCGGTCGCGTTGATTCTGTTCGTTTTGCCTTGGTTGGGGTACGGCCGACTGCGACCCGTCGGCCATTTCGCCGCCGTTCTGTTTGTCATTGCTTTGCTGGGTGGAGCCGCTTACCTGACGGTTCAAGCCTGGGTCGAGGACCAGCGTCCGGACACGTTGGAAAAGCAGCCATACGCCATCCTGAAACAAGTCGTGGCCGCTCAGCGGTACGATGCCGACAAAGCTTCCGCTTTTCAGAAAGAGTTGGAGCATGCCGAAGTGCGCGCTCGCCGGGCGGTTCAACTAGCCGCTGCGGGGACTCCGGCCATCGGGTCACGCTATCTGCTCCGGAACGATCCGATGACCGCGGGCAAGGAACTCTTCCGCTCTCAGTGCGCTACCTGCCACAGTCACGAGGATCCGTTGGCAGAGAGGCACCAACCCAAAGCCATGAATGACCATCCCTCGGCGCCGGATTTGACCGGCTGGGGATCCAAAGAATGGCTGCACGACTTCTTGCTGAACGCCGACGGAGCACGCTATTTTGCCCGTACCCATCTCAAAGGCGGCAAGATGAGCAAGTGGTCGGCCAAGGCACGGGAGAAAGCCGCCAATGATCCCAAGTTCAGCGAAGAACTCGATCTCATCGCCTCCTGGTTGGCCACGCACCCCCGACATGACCCGCCGGAGGAAAAAGCCGATGACCTTCAGGCCCGAGGTTTTCGCGCTTTCGACCGACACTGCTCCGAGTGCCACTCGTATCGGGCCGAGACCTTCGACGAGCTGGAGGCCCCGGATTTGGCGGGTTATGGCGATGCTCGTTGGTTGCGCGAGATGATCATGAATCCGCAGCATCCGACGAAGTACGGCAGAAACAACCAGATGCCCGGGTTCCGAGATATCAACAGCGCCGCGGCGTCGGTCTTGGAGGAACCTTTCCGCGAGGCGTTCAAGTCGGCACTCGCCAACGCGGGCGACGACGCCGAGAAAAAGGAATTCGTCAAACGGACTCATCAGGTCAATCCCCTTACGCACTTGGAGCGCGAGTTGATTATTCGCTTCCTCCGTCGAGACGGTCGGATCGTCCACGGTGGGGATCCCATCAGCGACTAACGGCACCGCCGCCAGGAATGGGTCCGCCCGACGCGCCGACTCATTTGTCACTCCCGTCCACCGGCCTGGAGATGCTGGGAGTGGGCAGTGAGCTTTCTCTTGACCACGTCACCCGACAGCGTCATCCTGGAAGATGACGGGAGATGCTGCCTGGAATCCGAGTTCCTGGCGGTCCGTCCATGGCCGTCTTCCGTGCGCGAGGAAATCGACTCGCCGATGAATCACACGGGCAAGGCGCGAGCCAAAACGCGCCACGACTCGTAGTTACGAACAAGGACTGGAGCGGACGCCAAGCCGCTCCAGCATCGAGGAGGACTGGATGAATCTTGGGGAACCCCAAGCGTCGCGGCTGTCGAAGTCGAAGGGGGGAAAGGACCACCTCATGTCGGATCGTGCACATCCCGATCGCGCCCACGTTTGTCGGTGGTTGGCCGGTGTCATCCTGACCTTGTTGATCGTCGTCTTGATCGTCGGGACAGGGTGCAACCATTCTCCACGGGAAGAAGCCGAGGAGTCCCCTTCGATTTCGCGCCCCGCATTTCCCAAAGTGCCGGACGGGCCGCCGATGTTTGAGGACAAAACCGCGGAGAGCGGGGTGGAATTTGTGTACCGCACCGGTGAGGCGGCCAATTACTTTACGATCCTTGATTCATTGGGCGGTGGAGGCGCTCTGATCGATTACGACCAAGACGGATTGCTCGATCTGTTTTTTCCTGGGGGAGGCGATTATCAACCGGGAGTCAAGGACTACGAGCCGAAAAATATGGCGGCACTTCTGCAAGGCAATGAAAAGATCCCGAGCCAGAGGCGATCGGAACCGCCGCGAATCTTCGGATACCCCGGGAAGTTGTACCGCAACCGAGGGAACTTCCGCTTCGAGGATGTGACAAACCAGGTCGGCCTGGACAAGCAACCGAACTTTTACTCCCACGGTGCTGCCGTCGCTGACTACAACCTCGATGGCTACCCCGATCTGCTGGTGACGGGGTATGGTCGTGTCGTCCTCTGGCAGAATCAACCCGACGGGCGCGGCGGTCGGATGTTTGTCGACGTGACGGAGAAAGCGGGGCTTCTGGGTCGTCGGCCGGACCAGATCAGTCTTGAATCAAATCAGCCCGGGGAGCATTTTTGGAGCACCAGCGCTGCCTGGGGCGATCTCGACGGAGATGGCTTTCCCGACCTTTATCTGTGTCAGTATGTGAACTGGTCGTTCGCGAAAAACCATCCTCCGTGCAACGGCTACACGGTGAAAGTGCCGCACGATGTCTGCCCCCCGAAGACGTTCGACAGTGTCCCCCATGCCTTGTGGCGGAACCGTGGTGACGGGTCCTTCGAGAACGTGACGCAAGCGGCCGGCTTGCGGGTCCAGCGAGACGATAAAGACTACGGCAAAGGACTGGGCGTCTTATTGGTCGATGTCGATGGCGATGGCAAGGCGGACATCTACGTCGCCAACGACACGACCGACAACTTCCTCTATCTGAACCGGAGCAAGCCGGGGCAAATGCGATTTGAGGATAAGAGCCTGGCTTGGGGTGTCGCCCGAGATCACAATGGCGTACCCAACGGCAGCATGGGGGTCGATGCCGCTGATTTCGACGGTTGCGGTCGCCCCTCGATCTTCGTCACAAATTACGAAAGCGAGTACCACGCCCTGTACAAGAATGTTGTCATCAACAATCGTCTTTCCTTCACCTTCAGCACGCCAGCGGCGGGATTGGGCGTCATCGGGCCGAACTACGTTGGCTTCGGCACCAAGTTTGTCGACGTGGATAATGACGGATGGGAGGACATCATCATCAGCAATGGGCACGTCGTCTATTACCCGCCTCGGGAAAACTTGAAACAGCGGCCGATTCTGTTCCTCAATATGCCGGCGAGTGGCCGAGGAGCTTTGCAGCGGATCTTCGGGGATGGCACGCATCGCGGCGGCTCTTATTTCCAGGACAACCATCGTGGTCGTGGTTTGGTCGTGGGCGACTTGGACAACGACGGCCGAACCGATCTCGTCTTTGTTCATGTCAATGAACCGGTCCGCATCCTCAAAAATGTCGCCGCCGCCGAGAACGGATGGATCGGCATCGAGTTGAAAGCCCGCGACCGCCACGATACCGTCGGTGCTCGACTGACCCTCAACGTGGATGGCCGAGATCTCGTGCGGTTCGTGAAGGGCGGAGGCAGTTACCTGTCGGCCCACGATCCGCGCATCCTCTTCGGCTTGGGACAGGCACAAAAGATCGGACCCCTCACGATCGAATGGCCCCATGGCGAACCGCGCCGACAAGTGGTGCACGACCTCAAGCCGGGGCAATACCATCGCATTGAGCAGAAATAAGCGTCAGCGATTCCGTCGTTGCTCTTTATCTCGCTTACAGCTGTGCCTGGCGAAGAGCCTCGCTCCTTTCTCCTTCGCTTCACCGCATCAACGGTTCGCCCATGACACTGGTTAACCTCCTCGCCTGAATCCGGTTGTCTCCGGGTGGAGGCAAACATCATGTCGGAAGCGGCAGTCACACCCGGTCCTGTCTACGCCCTTTTCGGAGCGACAGGAGGGATTGGCGAAAACCTGGCTCGACGGCTGGCGAAGAGGGGAGCGCGCCTGGCGTTGATGGCACGGCAGCGGGAGAGGCTGCATCGACTCGCCGATGAACTGGACGCCTGGTCCGAGCCGGTCGACGCCACCTGCCTCGACGACGTGGACGGGTGCATGGATCGGGTGGTTCAGCACTATGGCCGACTCGATGGTGCGGTGAACTGCGCCGGCTCGTTGCTGTTGAAAGCCGCTCACCTGACAACCGAGGCGGAATGGCACGCGACGATGGCGGCCAATCTGACGACAGCGTTTGCGGTGGTTCGATCCGCCGCCCGGGTCATGTTGAGCAGCGGCGGGTGCATTGTGTTAGTTTCCTCGGTGGCTGCGCGTGTCGGCCTGGCAAACCACGAGGCCATTGCCGCCGCGAAGGCGGGCGTCATCGGATTGACTCTCGCCGCCGCAGCCACCTACGCGAATCGAGGCATCCGTGTGAATTGCGTGGCCCCTGGTTTGGTTCGCACGCCTCTGACCGCGCGTTTGACCAGTAGCGAGGTCGCCCTGAAAGCTTCTCTCGCGATGCACCCTCTCGGCCGCATTGGCGAACCCGCCGACGTCGCCTCCGCCATCGACTGGTTGCTTCAAAACGAACAAAATTGGATCACCGGACAGGTGCTCGGCGTCGATGGCGGGTTGGCCAGCGCTCGGCCCTGCTGATCATTCGGAAATCATGAAACCGACAAATCCTCAGCTTCCCGTGATTGCCGCCGCCCGCTGGATGCGATGGTGCCTCGTCGCTGCGGGGATCTACAACCTCGGATGGGGCGCCTCCGTGATCGCCCGGCCCCATCTCATGTTCGATTCAATCGGCATGGAACGTCTGAACCATCCCTCAGTTTGGCAATGCGTCGGCATGATCGTCGGCTTGTATGGTATCGGC
>CAKZUU010000390.1 GCA_937922175.1 uncultured Gemmataceae bacterium | reverse complement strand
GCGCGATCATCGTCACGTTCCTGTTCGTGCTCATGCTCGCGCAGCCACAAGGGTTCTCCGACGCCGATGATCGATCGCGGGAACCGTTTCTCGCAACTCTGATCGCTTTCATTCTACTGGGCCTTCTATTGTGGGTCGTGGAATACACCCACCCGAATGCGCAACCTCTCAACGAGTTGATCGAGCAAACCAAGCGCGCGGCGGGGCAAAACTCGACGGAGGCGATGCTCCGTGAGTTGGGAGACAAAAACGAGTTCTTCCGCCGATGGCAGATCGAGAAGCGGCGGTGGCGAGCGCGTCCGGAAGCCGCGGGTCTTGATAGTGCCGTCCTCAATGCGGAAGAAGAATTGAATCCGATTCAACCCGACCTTGAACTACTCCGCCGGCAGTTGCGGGAACTGGTCGAGGTGGGGCAACGAATTGAGTCATTGTCACAGCCCCAATCGCTCCCCGCCAAGAATGTCGCGAGCCTGGGTACGCTAATGTATTCGCGTTATCTGTTGGCGGTCGAGGTGGGGGGAACCCTCTTGTTGATCGCGACGGTAGGGGCCATCGCCATCACGGGGCAAGGATCACGGAGGCGAAATGCATGAGCACGGGTCCTTATTTGTTCGTCGGCGCGGCCTTGTTCTGCCTGGGAGCGTTGGGTTTTCTGGCACGCCGGAACCTGATTATCATGTTTCTTTGCGCCGAGATGATGCTGCAAGGCGTTGCCCTGAATTTCGCCGCCTTTTCCCGGCGACACGGCGAGTTGAGCGGCCAGGTCTTCGTTCTCTTCATCATCATGGTGGCAGCAGCGGAGGCTGCCCTGGCACTCGCCTTGATCCTGATGCTGTATCGCCGACGAGGGACGTTGGACGTCAGCATCTGGCAGGACCTCAGAGAACCGGACTTGGAAACGATCGTCGACGTGGAGGAGCCGCAAATCTCGACGGTTCCCGAGGTGGAGTTGCCACGTCTGCCACCCGCTGGTTTGGAGCCAACGTCACGGGAGGCGAGCCATGTCTGATCCCGCGAACCTGTTGATTCTCATTCCGCTGCTTCCCTTGATGTCGGCCGTGGTCACGGGGCTGCTCGGCCCCCGCTGGCTCCGCGGGTCGTCGCATCTACCGACCTGGGCAGCGGCGATCGGCTCGTGCATCCTGACGATCGTCATGCTCAGTGGCCTCATGCTCGTCGACGACGCATCGGGCCGGCCCGTGATCGGAACTCACGTCTATACGTGGTTTCGTGTCAATCTTCCTCCCACTCTCGGCGGCTCATTTTCGGTTTCGCTCGCCCTCTTCGCCGACACTCTTTCTTTCGCCATGCTGTTGGCGATTACTTTTGTCGGCATCTGGATCGCTGTCTTCTCGGCCGGCTACATGCGGGGCGAACCGGGTTATCCCCGCTATTTTGCCGTCATGAGCCTGTTCCTGTTCTCGATGACGGGGCTGGTCCTCGCCGACAACTTCCTGGCTTTGTACGCCTTTTGGGAGGGAGTCGGACTGTGCAGTTACTTGCTAATCGGCTTCTGGTTTCACAAACCCTCGGCCGCCGCGGCGGCACGAAAGGCGTTTTTGGTGACGCGGCTGGGTGATACCGGAATGATTCTCGGCATCATGCTCTTATGGGCGAAATTCGGTCACGCCTTCGACTTTCAAACGATCTTCTTCAACGCGGGGTTGAAACACGATTCACCATACCTGCTCGTCGCTTGTTTGCTGCTCTTCTGCGGAGCGATTGGCAAGTCCGCCCAGTTTCCTTTTCACGTTTGGCTTCCAGACGCGATGGAGGGCCCGACACCCGCGAGTGCGTTGATCCATGCCGCGACGATGGTCACCGCTGGCGTGTATCTTGTCGCTCGATGCACGCCGCTGTTCGTCCTCTCTTCTGAGGCACAACTCGTCGTCGGGACGATCGGCGGAATCACGGCCCTGCTGGCCGCTCTCATCGCTCTGACTCAGACCGACCTGAAACGGGTCCTCGCTTATTCCACGGTGAGCCAACTGGGCTTCATGTTCATGGGGTTGGGTGCTGGTCTTCGCAGCGAGAAACTGGCAGTCTTCGCCGTCACGGCCGCCATTTTCCATCTCTTCACGCACGCCTTCTTCAAGGCCCTGCTCTTCCTGGCTGCCGGCAGTGTCATGCATGCGATGGGTCACGTGATTGACATGCGGCGTTTCAGCGGATTGCGTCGAGTGATGCCGACAACCCACGTCTCCTTCCTGATCGGGGCGGCGGCTCTCGCCGGACTGATCCCACTCTCAGGGTTTTGGAGCAAGGATCAGATTCTCGAATCCCTGGAAAAAGCGGCCGAGCACTCCGAACTCTACGCCACCGTTTACCGAACCCTCTTCGGTCTGGCAGTCGGAACAGCGGGCATCACCGCCTTCTACACCTTCCGCGCCTACTTCAAGACCTTTTGCGGTGAGACCCGCGTACCGGTCGAAGCCCTCGATGCCCACGGGGCACAGGGATCACATGATTCTCACCCTGGCCCCGAGAGTCACGACGACCACCAACAGCAAGCTCACGATTTCGACCGCGATCGATCTTCAGGCTCTGCCGAGCCGTCATCGGTCGTGCCGGAGGCCGGTCGATCGTTCGAGTCACCGGCGGTCATGACACTTCCTCTTATTGTCCTCGCGGCTGGTGCGGCTCTGGTCGGACTCGTGTTGGAGGGAGCCACCCATTGGTTCTCGAAGTTTCTTGCGATGTCGATGTCGTTTCAATCGTTCCCCGCTGACCCACCCGAACATCATTTGAATGGGCTGCTGATCGGGCTGAGCACCCTGATTGCCGTCCTAGGAATTGGTCTGGCCGCTTATCTGTATGTCGTCCGACCCGAAATCCCCCAGCGAATCGCATCAGCGGTTCACTGGGCCTACGAACTGTCGGACCATCGCTTCCGTTTCGACGAGATGTATGAAGTGCTGATCGTGAAACCGTTGGAAGGGCTAGCCCTCGTCTGTCGCTTCTTCGACTCGATGATCGACGGAATCGTCAACCTGATCGGATCCATCCCCCGGGCGATCGGCTTTTTCGTTCGACCGATCCAGAACGGTCTCGTGCAGTTCTACGGGCTGTTCATGGTCGTCTTTATGACCGCGTTGATGGCGATGGTCATTC
>CAKZUU010000389.1 GCA_937922175.1 uncultured Gemmataceae bacterium | reverse complement strand
ACTGGCCGAGTCGGTCCAGACGCCACCGAATCCCGCGTGGACGTACGGCACGATCCGGTGATTGCGAACCAGGTGATACCGGAGGATACCCGAGCCGCCGACGATGATATTGCCGCCCCCCCAGACGATCGGGATGGTGTCGACTTCGCCCATGAGTTCAAAGACGCCCTTCAAACGATCGAAGCGGCAGGGCTCGTTCAGCATGATGCCGAAACGGGTGTTCAAGGGCACCATCCGGGTATCCAAGGCGGACTCAACATAAATCGGGCTGCGCCAGTAATTCGATCCGAATTCCATTGACAGTGTGCCGCGGTGGTAGACGTTCGGCTCGAAATTGCGCAACCACTCACGGATCGGACCGGTCGTGCCGATGACGCTCTGGATTCGGCTGCGGACCCGGCTCCCCAAGCCACCCGACGAGTTGGAATCGAGGCAGGAGTTGCAGGTGCCACACGCGCCATCGTGGGTGGTGCCGACGACGCCGTAGCTCGGGGTTGGGGTCGAGGGAGCTGTCATCGACCCTGCGGGCGGAGATTCTTGATTTTGTCCTCGCACCGTGATGCGAAGTGCTTCCTCAACGCGGCTCCCCGGTCGGATGCTCCTCTCGTCGTTGGTGACCTTCGTTAGCCAATCGTCATCGTCGATCGTCACGGGCAAAGGCTCAGGCCGCATGTTCCAATCGGCGGCTTCTCGGAGCAGCCTCGCGCCCGAACCAGGTGTCTGGGCCAACACGGATAGAGGGATCAACGTGGACAACATCACGCCCAATAGAAAACGACGTTTCATTGTCGTGTCTCCTGACACGTTAAGTAAAGAAATCGGGTCGAATCGGTTTCCGGGACGCGCGAGGCTTTGAACGCTCGTTCCCGTCGCAAATCACGTAGGATTCATCGGCAAAGCAGGAAAAACCCTCGTGGTAATTTCAAGACGAATAGCTGACTTAGGGGGAATATCTGGCTGACGCACGGATTCCGCAAACTTGGCAAGAGAGATATGACGGGGTAAGTCCGCGAAAACAATAATCCCCGCAGACTGGTCCCAATCGCTACAACAGCACACCGGCGATGGCCGCGTTGAGCATCGTCGCGATGAATCCCACGAACAAAGCTCGTCCTCCTAATCGTGCCAAGTCGCGCCGCCGACTCGGTGCCATCGCGCCGATCCCGCCGAGTTGAATGCCGATCGAGGCGAAATTGGCGAAGCCAGTGAGGGCGAACGTCGCCAATTGGTAAGACCGAGGACTCAGACCATGAATGTGGATTGTCCCTCCTTCGCGTGTCACGTAATCACGTGTCAGATCGGCGTAGGCGACGAATTCATTGGCCGCAAGTTTGGTCCCGAGCAGGCCGCCAACCTTTTCCACATCCGCTGGTTCCACACCGATCAACAGGGCCGCTGGGGAAAACAGTTGCGCGAAGATCTGTTTGAGAGAAAGTTCGTTGTGCAGCAAACCCAAGATGGAGTCGATCATGGCAATGACGGCAATGAAGGCGATGAGCATGGCGGCGATATTGATGGCCAACTGAACGCCGTCCGACGCGCCTGCCGAAAAAGCGTCAATGATGTTACGGTGAGGCGATTCCAGCGACACCGGAGCGGTCCCCGAGGTTTCGGGTGATTCCATCTCCGGTATCACGATTTTGGCGACGTACAGCCCACAAGGAGCGGCCATGACGCTGGTTGCCAGGATCGCGACCGGATCAGCCCCCATGCCGATGTAGACGGCCATCACGCTTCCGGCGATCGTCGCCATGCCCCCGGCCATGATCGCCAGCAGTTCCGATTGCGTCATCCGGGGGATAAAGGGTTTCACGATCAGAGGAGCTTCGGTCTGCCCCATAAAAACGTTCGCGGCGGCGGAGAGCGACTCGGCACCACTGGTCCGCATGAACCACATCATGCCCCGAGCCATCCATTTGACGATGAACGGCAGGAACCCGATGTGATAAAGAACAGTGAAAAATGCCGAAATGAATATCACCGTCGGAAGCGCGCGAAAGGCGAAAACGTAGGAGTTCGCCGGTCCGAATGATCGTGTCAACGCACCGTCGCGGTCCGCCAGAGATCCGAAGACGAACTCAGCACCACGGTCGCTGTAGGAGAGGAATCGCGTCACCAGATCCCCCGTCATCCGAAATAACTCGTACACCGGGCGGATCGTCTCACCTTCCCACCGAACACTCAATTTCAAAATGACGACGGCCAACGACAATTGCAGGGCCAACCCCCACCCCACGGTCCGCCAATTGATCGCTTGGGACTGCGACGAAACACTGATGGCTAACCCCAGAAAACAGACGATCCCCATCAGGGCCTGTCCCTTCGGGCCAATGAATTCGGCGCGAACGAGGAAGTACGTCAGAGCCGTCAGGCCGGCCACTCCCAAAAGAGATAAAATCGATCGGCGAACCGCGGGGGATTGGAGCCATCTCCATTCGACGAGCGAAGCCAGCCAAATCCCGGCGAGAGCTAACATCAAAGCGATCGATCCACCTCGAGACAGAGGAGCGAGTCCGTAACGACTGCCGAAATGACGTACTCCGACGGCGACCGCGAACGCGACAAGAACCATGAACCGCAATCCCCAACGCGCGACACGTCGGGGTCGGGCGTGGGAGCTCGGGATGGAATGCGGGTCCGATTCGTGCGTCATGGAGTTCTCGTCCTTTCATGGCAATCGCGAATTCGACCGGGATGGCGGGGATTATATGTGTGATTTGACCGAGGGGCGTCTGCGAATCGGGGCGACTCGGATCGGTTGGCGTCGAATTTCAGAAGCCCGCCAGGTGCACCCGATGAGGGTCCGAACGCGGGGCCGCGCGAGTGGGAGAGACTTTCATTCCCACCGCCGGGGCGGTAGACTGACCAACAGAGACGGCACGCCGGAGGAGCAAGCATGGATTACATCGATCCGCACGTTCATATGATTTCCCGCGTTACCGACGATTACGAGCGAATGGCGAAATGCGGTTGCTTGGCGATTTCGGAACCGGCCTTCTGGGCGGGATTCGATCGTGGCAGCGCGGCGGCCTTTCACGACTATTTTCGCCAGCTGACCGAGTACGAACCGAAGCGTGCCGCTCAATTCAATATCAAACATTTTTGCTGGTTGTGCATCAACGCCAAGGAGGCGGAAAACGTCAAGTTGGCTCGCGAAGTGATCGCCCTGATCCCTGAATTTTTGAAAAGGCCCAACGTGCTCGGGATTGGCGAAATCGGACTGAACAAGAATACGGCCAATGAAGCCACGGTCTTTCAGGAACACTTGGATCTTGCCATGAGAACAAACGAGCTGATCCTCATCCACACGCCGCATCTCGAGGATAAATACAAAGGTACTCGAATGATCATTGACATGCTGAAAAACGACCCTCGGGTGCAGCCGCACCGAGTGTTGATCGACCACGTCGAAGAACACACCGTCCGGCTCGCACTGGAGGGCGGCTATTGGTGTGCCATGACGTTGTACCCGACGACAAAATGCACGCCGGCTCGGGCAGCCGACATTATCGAGATGGTCGGCGTTGAGCGGATCATGGTGAATTCCGCGGGCGATTGGGGCAAGTCCGATCCATTGGCCGTCCCCGAATTCATCCAGGAGATGAAACGGCGAGGACACCCCGATTCGCTGATTCGACAAGTGGTCTTCGACAATCCATTGGCCTTCTTCCGTCAAGCCAACAATTGGAATGAGGAATGGCTTCGCCCCACCACCCAAGCGGACCCGGCGAGCGGTGTTGACTCAATCGTTCCGAAAACCGTCATGGTTTGAGCATGGCTTGGATGAGCATGCGTGAATTCCGCGACCTGGTTAAGGAAGTGATGATGACCCTTCCGGCTGAGATCGCGGAGCACACGCGTAATTTGGTCGTCGATGTCGCCGAATGGCCCGACGATGAACAATTGCGCGAGGCGGGTTTTTCCGATGAGGAAATCGCTGAGGGGGCCACGGTGTACGGCCTCTTCGAACCTTTCCGACTCCCCGATCTCACTGGTCTTGAGCCATCGGACCAGCCCAATCGCTTGTGGATTTTCAAAGCCCCACATGAAGAGGACTTCAGCGACCTGCGACAGCTCCGCATCGAAATCCGCAAAACGGTGATCCATGAATTGGCACACCATTTCGGCTTCGACGAGCAAGATCTCGCTCGTTGGGACGCCAACCCGGACCCTCTCTCGTGAGATGATCGACGACGGCGACAAGCGTGGGGATGGCGAATTAGACGCTCCTCACGTAAGGCCCCCACGCCTCTCGCGCCTGTAGAATGGCTTGCCGAAACGATTCCGGCTCGGGCACGCCCCGCAAAGTCAGAGCAACGGAGCCATCGTCGCGGAGGATCTCCAGATCGCCCGTGAGGTAGAAGCGAGAATTCACGTCGGTTCGGATCCGCACGCTGGCGATTTGGTCGAGGGGAAGTTCCGCCTGAGTTCTCGGCTTCATTCCGGTGCGGATCATGAGGCGCCGATTCGTGAGTGTGTAGCGGACAGTGAGGAAACCCAACCCCGGAAGGAAGCCAAGCAATCGTTTGGCCCAAAGGGGAGCGAGCAACAGCCAACCCAGGGGCGCGAAGACGACGGAACGGATCAACTGGCGAGCCAGCGAGGCGACGATCGGTTGGGCAGCAACAGTGGCCCAAACTTCACGGATAAGAGCTTCCTGGAGTTGGGGAGGAACAACGCCGTGCACCGGGAGGGAATCGAGTCGCGCCAGAGCCATGGACCATCCTCGAAGACTGCGGGATCATCATAGAAGCGGCTCGCGTCGTTCGGCAAGTTGAGCGAAAACCAAGAATAACACGGAGACCTGAGGAGCGGGGCAAAGAAGAGGAACGGCGAGGCGGACGAGGGTTGGCGGCGATGACGGAAAACAACGGATTCAGGCAGCGAAATCCTTCACGGAGATCAGGCTTGTCGAGCGATGAATAATGGGACGGCGGGATGGAATCACCAACCTTCGAGGATCGCGAATGGCATCCCCCCTGACTTGC
>CAKZUU010000388.1 GCA_937922175.1 uncultured Gemmataceae bacterium | reverse complement strand
GATCTGAAAACAAAAGAATCCGTCATGACATTTCCCGATCATCAGCAGCCCGTCTACGCCGTCTCGGTTTCACCGAATGGCAAGGTCGGCTACACAGCGGGTGAAGACAAACAGGTCCGAGTCTGGAATGTCGTCGCCGAGGGGAAACAGGTTCGCGCCCTGGGGGGCCATACCCTTCCGATTTACCGACTCGTGGCACATCCCAGCCAGCCGCTGTTGTTCAGCGCCTCGGCGGATAAAATGGTACGGGTCTGGAATCCCGAGGCTGGGACCGCAGGACATGTCCTCAGCGGCTTAACCGACCAGGTATTTGCCTTGGCCCTGCACCCCGATGGCTCACAAATCGCCGCGGGCAGCTATGCCGGCGAGGTCGCCATCTGGAGTGTCGCCGATGGCAAGCTCCTGGCACAATGGAATGTCTCGCCTGGCTACCCAGCAGCCCAGAAATGACGGCGCTTCGCCTCGCGCATGCGGTCCCCGAGGCTCGATCCAATGCGGCAGGGAACGGCTCATCGTCTCGAATCGGCCTTCCTCGCCACTGACTACGAAGTCGAGGGGCCCGCCGGTCGATTCGTCGTCCGCATCGGAGAGGTTTGCTCGTCGATTCCCGCGGATCAGTGGGCGGTCGTGACCGCTTGCAACCCCCTTTCGCAGTTGTTGTCCAAATTGGAAAACGAGACACGAATGCAGGAATTAGCACGCGCGGTGCGGTCTGCCGGATATTCGTTCTGGCGAGGAGAGAATCGAGCTCGGGATCAATCCTGGCCTCCGGAGCCAAGCCTGCTCGTCTTGGAAATACCGCGGCAGCTCGCGGTTGCGCTCGGCCGACGGTTCGAGCAATGGGCCATCGTCGTCGGGCGATGGAATCAACGGGCCGAGTTAGTTTGGTGCCACGATGGCAAATCGACCCCAGGCGAATAAAACTCAGGTCATCATTATTTGTTCAGGGAGAGTTACACGTGATCCGTTCACGGTTTCGGTTGGGCGTCTGGACATATCTGGTTCTTGCCGTTGCTGCCTCCGCACAACAACCGAAGACATTGAAAGAACCACCCGCGACCGATCCGACGAAGTTGAAAGTTGCTCCGGGTTTCCAAGTTGAGCTTCTTTACTCCGTTCCGAAGGACAAAGAAGGATCCTGGGTCTGCATGTGCGTCGATCCCAAGGGTCGTCTCATCGTTTCCGATCAATACGGCGGATTGTTCCGCGTCACTCCCCCGCCCCTGGGAGGCAAACCCGATCAAACGAAAGTCGAACCGATCCCGCTCCCCATCGGTGAGGCCCAAGGCTTGCTGTGGGCCTTCGACAGTCTTTATGTTGTCGTTAATCGGCACGGCAAATATCCGAGCGGACTTTACCGCCTCCGCGATACAAACAACGACGACCGCTTCGACAAAATCGAAATGCTCCGCGCCCTGGAGGGATCGGGTGAACACGGCCCTCACGCCGTTCTGCTCCACCCCGATCGTCAACGATTGGTCGTCGTATGTGGCAACGCCACGAAACTTACGAATTTTTCCTCGACACGTGTGCCTCCGATCTGGGGTGAAGATCATCTTTTGCCACGGATGCCTGACGGTCGCGGCTTCATGAAGGGTGTCTTAGGACCCGGGGGGGCGATCTATTTCGTCGATCCCGAGGGCCAACATTGGGAACTCTTTAGCGTTGGATTCCGAAACCAATATGACGCGGCCTTCAACCAGGACGGTGAACTCTTCACCTATGATGCAGACATGGAGTGGGACTTCAACACGCCTTGGTATCGTCCAACCCGCGTTTGTCACGTTACGAGTGGAAGTGAGTTCGGCTGGCGGAACGGTGCGGGAAAATGGCCCCCTCATTATCCCGATAGTCTCCCTGCCGTCGTGGATATCGGCCCCGGGTCACCCACGGGAATTTGCTTTGGTTATGGTAGCCGATTCCCGAAAAAATATCACGATGCTCTCTTCGTCTGCGACTGGAGTTACGGCAAGCTCTATTCAGTGTTTCTCCAACCTCGTGGTAGTTCCTATCAAGCGGAGTTCGAGGAATTCATCATCGGCTCACCTCTGCCCCTCACCGACGTCGTCATTAACCCCACTGACGGTGCGATGTACTTCTCCATCGGTGGGCGAAAGACCAAGTCCGGACTCTACCGCGTCACCTGGGTCGGAAAGGAGGAGCCTCCCGTCGCCAAATCTCCTGATTCCGATGCCGCCCGACAACGCGAACTCCGCCACCGTCTCGAGCTTTTCCACACCAAGAAAGATCCCTCGTCCCTCAACCTGCTCTGGGAACATCTGGACCACCCGGACCGATTGATTCGCTATGCGGCTCGCACCGCCTTGGAGCATCAAGATGTCTCAATTTGGCTGGAGCGGTCCCTGAATGAAACGAAGCCCGGAACTCTCATCGCCGCTCTGCTCGCGCTCGTCCGTGTTTCAGGACAAGATCCGTTGCATCACCCCAAGCGGCCGACTCCTAGTCCCGATTTGAAAAAGCTGATCACCGAACGTCTGACTCAAATCGAATGGGAGAAGCTTGACTTTCGACGGCGGCTCGATTTATTGCGAGTTTATGCGATCTTCTTCAATCGATTTGGCCCGCCTTCCGACGAGCAGCGCGCCTCCATCCTCCAACAACTATCCAAGCACTTCCCGACGGGTCACCGTCTCGTTGATTCCGATTTGTGTGAGGTTCTCGTTTATCTCCAAGATGAGACGATTGCCGCCCGGGCCGTCCCCTTCGTCCACAACTCGCCGACCCAAGAAGAGCAAATGGACTACGCCCGACACCTGCGCATGCTGCGCGCTGGCTGGACTCCCGAACTCCGGAAGCAATACCTCGAATGGTTTCCGAAAGCTGCCAATTATAAAGGGGGCATGAGTTTCGCAGGGTTTGTCAACCAGATTAAAACCGACGTGGTCAGCACCCTTACTCCGAAAGAGCAGCAGGAATACGCCGTCCTCCTCGAGGCGAAACCCGTCGGTGGTGCCGCTCCCCCGATAAAACAGCGGCCTCTAGTGAAAAATTACACACTCGACGAGTTGGCTCCTCTCCTCGAACGCGGACTGACGGGCCGTGACTACGACCGAGGGCGACGGCTCTTCGGTGAAGCCACCTGCTTCGCCTGCCATCGTTTCGACAATGAGGGGGGCGCTCATGGGCCTGATCTCACAGCCGTCGCTGGCCGTTTCAGCCCGCGCGATTTACTGGAATCCATCATCGAGCCAAGCAAATCGATCAGCGACCAGTACGCTGCCGTCGTCATCGAGACTATTGACGGCAAACAAATCCAGGGCCGCATTGTCAATCATAACGACAATCAGCTCATGATCATGCCCAATATGCTCGACCCATCAAACGTCGTTTCAGTCGATCGACGAAACATCGAATCTTTGATGCCGTCTCAGGTTTCCATGATGCCCAATGGCTTACTCAATACTTTGACCGTCGACGAGATTCTGGATCTCATGGCGTATCTCCTCTCACGTGGCGATCGTCATCATGAAATGTTTCGGAACAAATAGGATGGTCCGTCCATGTTTCGGTTCATGATCCCCGGCGTCGTCGCCTTGGCGTTCCTCTTCTGCGGTCACATTGTCTCGCAGGAGCGGGCGCTTCCGGCGATACCAGACCTTCCTGAGCTTCTTCGCCAACCCAGGAACGAATTTGCCGAAGTCTTTCGGCGATATGATGCCGATCGAGAGAGTTTGGAGCGGACCTACACTGTCCTGACGTCAACCCAACGGTACCTGCGTCTTCGACGCTTTCATCACGCATGGTTGAAGGCAATCCAAGACTTCGACCCGATAAAACTCTCAGAACCAGCCCAGAACGACCGCCAGAAATTGATAGAGACCATCAATCATCACATCAAACAACTCAATCGAGCGGCAGCGTCTCATGCCCGAATCCTCCCCTACCTGCGCTTCGCTGATGCCATTGCGGACCTCGAGGATGCTCGGCGGCGGATGCAGCCCATTGACGCGGCGAAGGCTGCGGGAATTGTCAACCAGATCAGCCGACAAGTTAAGGATGCAAAAGAGCAGCTTCAGAAACAATCCGATTTATCTCGAAACGTTATTATGGAAATGGCCGACATCGTTGGTCATCTCCGATCGATTCTCCGAAATTGGTTTAATTATTATAACGGGTACGACCCGCTTTTTACTTGGTGGATGGCCGAACCCTA
>CAKZUU010000387.1 GCA_937922175.1 uncultured Gemmataceae bacterium | reverse complement strand
GCCGATGGCGTACAATCCGGCATCAGAGAGTTGGGAGTACTGCGAACCATAAAAGAGGTTCCGCCCATCACGCCACAACGAAAGGTTCACTTGCATCCCGCTCCCTTGTTCGCCAAAGAGGGGCTTGGGCATAAAGGTAGCGGTTTTGCCGTGTCGCCGGGCCGTATTCTGAATAATGTACTTGCATTTCTGAACGTTATCGGCCATGCAGACTAATTCATCGTATCGAAGATCGACCTCGGCCTGTCCCGCCGTCGCCACCTCATGATGATGGCGTTCGACGGCCACACCGCACTGCTCCAGAGTCAGCATGATCTCCGTGCGAAGGTCATGAGTCGCATCGGCCGGTGGACAAGGAAAGTACCCACCGCTTGAACGTACCTTGTAGCCCAAATTGGGCCGCTCGTCGCGGCCCGAGTTCCACGCACCTTCGGCACTGTCCACGTAATAAAAGCCCGAGTTTGTCGTCTGATCGAAGCGAACATCGTCGAATAAGTAGAATTGCATTTCCGGGCCGAAGTAAGCCAAGTCGGCGATGCCCGTGGCCTTCATGTAATGAACGGCCTTTCGAGCCACGTTTCGAGGATCGCGGGTGAAATCTTCCTTCGTGATCGGATCCTGGATGTTACAAATCAAAGTCAGTGTCGGCTCGCGCGGGAACGGATCGATAAACGCTGTGTCGGCGACCGGCACAACGAGCATGTCCGACTCGTTGATCGCTTTCCAACCATGCACACTCGAACCGTCGAATCCCAATCCATCCTCGAAGATTTTCTCGTCCAATCGATCGGCAGGGATGGTAAAGTGTTTCCACGTACCTGGAAAATCCATGAAACGAAGATCGACGGCCTTGACCTCTCGCTCCCGAATCAGGGCCAGCACTTCCTTTGGTGTCATGCGGGTCCTCGAAGAAGATCAGTTCTGTGCCAAGGAGACGCCGGCCAAGCCGAAGGCCTTTTGCGTATCGGACGACCAGCCCTTCACCTCTTTCAGAACCTTGCCGACGCCCTCGATCAAGACTTTGGCCCGAGCGTACTCCGCCCAAGCGAGACCGTGAGCGAGTGACTCCGGTGGACCGACTTCCTTTACCATCTCTTCCGTGATGCTTCTCCCTTGTCGCGCCTGAGCCGACAGCACAAGGTACTTGGCCCAGGCCCTCAAGCCGGTGCTGGAAATCGCCTGCGCAAATCTCCGGGCTTGGTCCGGCTTTTTCGCCTCAAGCGCCGCTTCGACAAACGACAGAAGCAACCAATCGAGGTCCGTTCGGTCTTTCAGGTCTTTCTCGACCAATTGCGCGCAACGGTCCAAGTCTTGCGGATCCACAGACGACGTCGCCAAAGCTGCTCGGATCAAGCCGAAGCCGGCCCGTAATTGATGCTCCGGCAGGCCGCTCAACGCCCATCGACGTGCCTCGGCCATCTTTCCGCTTCGAGCGAAACCCTCGCTATAGCCGACTTGTCCGACGGGAGAAATACTCCCTCCGGCTCCGGGCGGAGGCGCGATCTCCCCTGCCTTGGCTGGACCTTCGTTCACGTCGAGCGCGAGCCACAACGCAATCAACGACGAAGCGTTCTCCTTTGGTAAATTCGATGCTTGCATCGCTACTCGCTGTGCTTCGTCTCGGTGGCCCCTGTCGAGTAATTCGAGTCCGACCACGCCGAGAATTTCCGCTTGATCCTCCCGAGGAGTAATCGAGATCAAAAACGGACCCGCCATCGGGCCATGTCCCCCCGCCACCAGAGCGTGGGTCAACCGATGGGCGGCGAACGCCCTCATGTCAGCAAAAATGGGGCCATTTCCGGCCGGCCAGCGATTCAAGGTGGCACGTACCTCGCCTGCCAGCTTGTCTCGGTCCCAGTCGAGCCGGTTCGCGGCATCGCCTGATCCCGTCGGCCCGGCCAGTTCGCATTGGAGCCGTGCCAGCTCGATCAAGGCAACAGCCGCTTCAGCGGAATCGGACGTCTGATCAAGGTCTCTTCGAGCTTCGTTGTACAGAAGTTTGGCCGCCAACGCGTTCCCTTTCCCAACTTCGTACACCCCCGCTAACATGCGGATACCGCCCGCGTGATTCTTCTTAACCGATGATGGCCGATCAGCCTGGCTTTTTACCAAACTAAAGGCCATCTCCATCGCGTGCTCCTGCCGACCTTGGCTGCGACGCTTCCAAGTCCACCAGCCGCCGATCACGACTAAGGTCACGATGCTGAGGGCCAAGGCAGCTAAGGAGATCACCTGCATCCAACTGCGTGGTTCGCGCTCATCGACGACGTTGGCCCCGGCTTCGAGGATTGCCTCGCGACTGACGGCGGTCGTCTCGACATTTCCCCAGGCCCCCTCGAAACCCGCCGATTCGATTTTGGCGGCCGTCGGTCGACGCTGCACCGTGCGCCAGTCCTTCGGGTCTTCCTTCTTTGGCAAAGGGATGCGAATGATCTTTCGGCATTCCTCGTTTTGACAGGGCGCATTCTTCCCCGCCATCGCTGCGTCGAATTCGTTGGCGTGATCGCAAAACTGACAGACGACACGAATTATCGTCGTTGACTCGGGCACCTTCGCCGAGGGTTTGTCATCGTCAGCTAAGGCCGCAAATGCCAAGTCGTCCACGTTCGCCGCCGGAATCGCGCCGTTGGCGGGCGGACGGCTTTGTACCAGGAACACTTTTTTGCATGTCGGCTCGATGCAGGCCACCCGTTTGCCCTGAAGGTGGTCCTTCAAATGGTAGGTTTTTCCGCAATGGGGACAGGTAACGGCGATGGCCATGGTCGATGCCCGATGCCTGACGTGGTGGCGTCTGCAACCCGTGCTACGCATTATGATCGGTCTTCGGGCATTCGGCAACAAGTCCCTGGAGGCAGGATTGGGGAGCGGACATGCAAGGGCCACGGGCTACATGAGAGGCAGCCGCTGTCGAGACGAGGATCGGGCCGCGGGCAGCCGATCGGCGTTTTCCCGCTCCCACTTTTCGATCTCTTCCATTAATGCATCGACCATCTCATGTTCCATCACTCGGCGAACGATTTCTCCCTGTCGATAGATCATTCCCTTCCCGTCTCCCGCCGCAATGCCGATGTCCGCCTCTCGCGCCTCCCCCGGCCCATTAACGACGCAACCTAAGACGCTAATTTTGACGGGAGTCTTCCGCCCCTCGAGTCGCTTTTCCAATTCGGCGATGATTTTTTCCAGGTCGATGGCCAGCCGACCGCACGTGGGGCATGCAATGAGCTCGGGCTTCCGCACTCGCCGACCCGTGGCCTGCAAAATGTCGAACGCCGCCTGAATCTCGGGAACCGGATCGCCCAACAAACTGATCCGGATCGTGTCGCCGATCCCATCCAACAGCAACGGGGCCAAACCACAAGCCGATTTGATGACGGCATACGGCGGCTTCCCCGCTTCCGTCAC
>CAKZUU010000386.1 GCA_937922175.1 uncultured Gemmataceae bacterium | reverse complement strand
TTGGCACCATCACGTTTCGCTATACCCCGGACCAAAGCTGTGTCGAGTTGAAATCGCTGAAGCTGTATTTGCAGCGATTTCGGAACCAGGGGATTTTTTATGAGGCCGTTGTCAACCGCTTGCTCGATGATTTTGTTCAGGCATGTCGGCCCCGATGGTGCGAGGTGATCGGCGCGTTCACGCCGCGTGGCGGCATCAGCACCACCGTCCGATCTCAACACCACGCCCGCACTTGAACGACGCAGCGGCGACTCGGCCAGGCGTTTCGCACTTCGTCAGTTCTGGACCTCGATGGCGTTGATGAGCGGAACATTAGGCAGCACGTCCAGAATTCCGTGCTGCGCCAACTGCTTGATGTGATAGCTTCCCGCCCGACCTCGAAGAATGACCCCGCGGTCCTGCTCCCATTCAATCGACAAATCGCGAACCCGATGGTGGGTCCGTTGCTCGACCAGTCGCCGCAATTCACCGGCCTCTCGGGGGAATTCGATGGGGTGCTGGCGATTCATGGTGAACTCTCCACTGCATCAACCGTCGGCAGCCGCTCCTCGGTTTTGGGCACTTCCATCCCTAAAATGGGTTAAAAACCTCGCCAGATCCAGTTGACGCAAATCACGTGCCATGAAAAAACCGGCGGACAATATCGATTCCGCGAAACTTAACGAGGGAATCGCTCCGGCGCCTCGACAAGGGCGGTATGTGTTCTTCGAGGCTTGCGTCTCTTTCGGGATTTTTACCCTGCGCATCCCCTCGGCGATTCGCTACATTCCGCCAGGTCGACGCGCATGGATCGCGGGTTTGCCTTTCACTTGCCTCAGTATGCTGCTGGGGTGGTGGGGGCTGCCCTGGGGCCTTATCTACACGCCGCTGGTCGTGGTGACGAACTTGAGCGGCGGCTGCGATGTCACCGACGAAATCCTCGCTTCGGGCGGGAGCGATCATCGAGAATCGACATGATGCGACTGGCGGGATTGATGCTGGCAGCAACGTTCGGGGCCGGGGGCGATGTCCCGCCTGCCGGCTTTCCTGATCGGCTCGCCTTGGTTCGGGAATTCGTCAACGATGCTGGCCAGGTCGAGCCGCTTCCCTTCGATCGATTCCGGTTGCGCCTCGGCGATCTGATCGGCATTGCTGTCACCGGGCCGACTCCCTCAGAGTGGCGGCAACAGGCGATGCACCATCGCGACGCGCTTATCAGTCGGAGGGCTCGTTTGTCGGTCGAGGAACTCCTGAGGCTGGGAGAGTGCTGCTACCGGTTGAACGATCTGGAGGGTGCCCACTCGGCGTGGTTGGAAGCGAGCGTACGGGATCGGCGGGCCTATCTGCCCTTGAGTCATCTGGCGCTGCTCAAGCTGGTGCAGGGCGACTGGACCGAAGCCCGTCGTTATCGGTTAGCCGCACGAGACAATCGGCCCCGGACGATCCCCGGATTGTCGCCCGCGCAAACCGAGTGGTTCTTTCGCGCAGAATCCTTGCTGGATCGGCTGATCACCTTGCGCTTGGGCGAGCGGCGAGCCGGCAGGGAGGGAGTGGAACACTTGAAGCCCGACGATCTGTTCGGTGTCGCTTTTGTCGTCGCTGAGGATTCGTTTCGACCGGGTCCGCTGGAGGAGTCGGAGCGCTCCTCGCTGCCGACCGATGCCGTCGCCGCCGTCCAATTATTGCTCCTGTGGATGCCTCACGATGCCCGGTTGTATTGGCAGTTAGGCGAGTTGTACAACGCGCTGGGACAGCCGAACTGGACATGGGCCATCCTGAACGAATGCGTCGATCCCCGGCGATTTCAACCGGAGCAGTTGCGCCGACATCGCCGAATTCTTCAGGAACACTTCGAGCGCTTGGAAACGGCGGAGAAGCGAGAGATCGCCCGACAGGAGTCGGTCAAGCGTCAATCATTTTGGGTCGCGGTCACGATGGGCGGGACCTTGGTGGGCGTCCTACTGATGTGGCAGGTTCGGCTGATTTGGCGTCGGTTGCGACGACGACCCACGGCGTGATCCAATGAACCGCCCCTGCTTCGGAACGGATCCAAAATGTTTCTTTTTCGTAGACGACATTTCGGGACAATCACCTCGATGAAATCTCTCGGCGTTCTTGTCCGAAAATTGGCGTGGGACATCCGCTGGGGTTTGCTGCTCACCAGTCTTCTGCTGGCCTCGTTTCAGATGCTCTGGGTGAAGGCGACCCAGCGAGTGACGACGCAGGTGGCCCCGATGTTTCAGATCGTGGCCCGTGCCCAAAACAAGAAGATGGAGGAGGTCGAGCGGCAACTGTTCCGGGGGCCAGGCCGTGTGATGCAGACTGTCATCGGCGGCGACCAACTCCGCTTTGAACGTGCCCAAGACGTCTTGTCCATCGGCTACGTACATCCTCTGATGCAAGTGGTTCTCAGCTTGTGGGCGATCGGTCGGGCGGCCGGAGCTCTGGCCGGGGAGATCGACCGCGGGACCATGGAACTGTTGCTCGCGCAACCGATTCGGCGGAGTTTTCTGGTCTTGGCCCACCTCATCGTCGATCTGGTGGCGATCCCCTGTTTGTGCATCAGCCTCTGGGCGGGACTGTATCTGGGGACGATTTTCGTCGGCCCGCTTCAGCCCGACGTGGACATGTACAAAGATTTCCCCGTCGTCCTCCAGGAAATTGATCCGGCAGTGCTGGAGATGGACGTGCGAAGTTTCGGTTGGCCTCTGGTCAATGTCGGAGCGTTGATGTTCGCCCTCAGTGGGTTGACGATGGCTCTTTCCTCGCTGGAGCGGTCGCGTTGGCGAGTGATCGGAGGGGCGTCCGCAGTGCTCGTTCTCCTCTTTGTGTTCAACATTATCGGGCAGATTTGGGAATCGGCGGCGATCCTCCGACCGCTGTCCCTGTTTTATTATTACCAGCCGCAAAACATCGCTTTGCGCGGAGTGTGGACTGTATCTTTGGAGCCGTGGGGGCTCGATGCCGAGGTCCTGGCCGTGGGCGTTCTCTTTGCCCTAGGGGTGATCGGCTACGTGATCGCTCTGCGTGTTTTCATGAACCGTGACATTCCCGCCCCGCTGTGACGCTCATTTTTTCAGCAATTGGCGAAGAACAAACTGAAGGATGCCGCCGTGCTGGTAATATTCGATCTCCTTGGGAGTGTCGATCCGAGCGATGACGTTGAATTCCACAGCCGACCCATCGGGCCTGCGCGCGGTGACGGTCAGTTCTTTGCCCGCCTTGAATCCGCTGGCGATGCCCGAGGCCAACCCTTCGATCGAATAGATTTCCTCGCCGCTGAGTCCCAGAGTAGAGATGCTCTGTCCGGGGAGGAACTGCAAAGGCAACACGCCCATGCCGACGAGATTGCTGCGGTGGATGCGCTCGAAGCTCTCGGCGATGACCGCCCGGACGCCTAGGAGATAAGGCCCTTTGGCGGCCCAATCACGCGAGGAGCCGGAACCATACTCTTTCCCGCCCAAGATAATCGTGGGGATTCCAGCGGCTTGATACTTCATGGCGGCGTCGAAAATGGGCATGATCGTGCCCTCCGGCAGATAGCGAGTGACACCGCCTTCGGTGCCCGGAGCGAGCAGATTGCGGAGGCGAACATTGGCGAAGGTGCCACGCACCATCACCTCGTGATTCCCGCGCCGTGCCCCGTACGAGTTGAAATCGGCCCTGGCGACACCGCGTTCGATCAGATACTTGCCGGCGGGACTATCGGCCTTAATCGACCCCGCCGGGCTGATGTGATCGGTGGTGATGCTGTCGCCCAAGACGGCCAAAACGCGTGCCTGTACGATGTTGGTAACGGGCGGCGGTTGCGGCGGCAAGTTGTCGAAGTAGGGCGGATGTTTGACATAGGTCGAATTCGGATCCCATAAAAAGCGATCCCCCTCCGGCGCTTGCAGGCTGTTCCAATTTTCGTCGCCTTTGAAGACATTCGCATACACCTGCTGGAACATCTCCCGACGAACGTGCCGGTCGATCAGGGTTTGTACCTCTTGCGGGTCAGGCCAAATGTCTCGGAGATAGACGGGATGACCCGCCGAA
>CAKZUU010000385.1 GCA_937922175.1 uncultured Gemmataceae bacterium | reverse complement strand
TGCGACGACATGGCCCGGCAATTCCGCGAGGTCTGGGATGCCCTGAACATCAGTTACGACGCGTTTATCCAAACAAGCAGCCCTCGACACCACGCCTGCTGTCGCAAATTTATTCAACGGGTTTACGACAACGGATTCATTTACAAAGGCGAATACAGCGGATGGTACTGTGAAGGTTGCGAATCGTTCAAGACCGACACGGAGGTAAAAGAGGCAGGGGGGGGATGCCCGATCCACAGGATCCCGGTCGTACGGCGGAGTGAACCTTGCTACTACTTTAAGCAATCTGCTTTTCAGGACCGTCTGCTGCAACTCTTTGACGAGCGACCGGAGTTGATTCAGCCCGAGAGTCGCCGCAATGAGATTCTGGAGTATGTCAAGGGTGGATTAAAAGATGTGAACATCACCCGCTTGGGAGAGAGTTGGGGGATTCGCGTCCCGTGGGACCCGGATTTTACCATCTACGTCTGGTTTGACGCATTGCTGACCTACATCACCGGGATCGGCTTTGGTGACGACGAGGCGACGTTCGGCCAATGGTGGCCGTGCGACATTCACTTTATCGGCAAGGACATCACGCGATTTCATTGTGCGTTGTGGCCGGCCATGCTGATGGCGGCAGGGATCGAGCCGCCGCGGCAGGTTTTCGGCCACGGCTTCGTGTACATCAAGAACGAGGAAACCGGGGCGATCGAAAAGATCAGCAAGTCATTGGGGAATGTGGTCGAACCGATGCAGATTATCACGCGGTTCAGCGGGGAAGCATTCCGTTATTACTTCATGCGCGAGTGTCCCTTTCCCGCCGACGGAGAGTTTAGTTGGGGTCGATTTGCCGAAGTTTACAATTCCGAGTTGGCGAACAATTTGGGAAACCTCTTCAGTCGCGTGGTGACACTCGTCACAAAGAACTTTGCCGGATCGTTGCCACAGACGAACGGGAAAACCGCCCTCTTGCTTGATGCGGATCGGGCCAATACGGTGCGTCAGATTCAATCCCATATCGAGGCGTGTCGTTATCACCAGGCGTTGCAAATGATATGGCAAATGATTCTGAACCCCGCCAATCAGTTTGCGGATCGGAAAGAGCCGTGGAAGTTGGTGAAATCGGATCGCGATGCAGCGGCGGAAGTGCTTTTTACCATGATCGAGCCGCTGCGCGCCAGCGCCATTTTATTGAAGCCCTTTCTGCCCCGTGCCGCCGAGACCATCTACCGCAGCTTCAATTTCCCGAAGCCTTGGGAGGCCGTTCGCTACGAAGATGCGTCGGCGGCTGCACCGCAAACGGAAGACCTGCGCGTCACCGCTTTGCTTGAAAATGGCAAAGTGAGGCCACTCTTCCCGCGGATCGGCTAGGGATGACGGGCGGACTGATCTGGACATCTCAGGCGATCGAGAACTAAACTGAGGCCGCTCGGGAAATCGTCTGGGGGCCAAGGATGGGCCGATCTCCATGCGAATTGTTCACCTGACGTCGTCGCGGTTTTTTGGTGGTCCGGAACGGCAGATGATCGGCTTGGCACGCCACCTGCCGTCGTCATGCCGAACGCTGTTTCTCTCTTTTCCCGAAGGTGGCCGGTGTCGCGAATTTTTGAAACATGTGAGTTGGAACGGTTTCGAGGGCGAGATGCTGCGGCACGACACGCCCAACCTGCCCGCTGCCACTTGGGACCTCTTGCGACGGTTGCATCATTTCCAGGCTGATGTTTTGCTCTGTCACGGTTACAAAGCGAATCTTCTCGGCCGAATGGCGGCGCGAGTCTGCGGGATTCCCGCGGTGGCCGTCGCACGAGGATGGACCAGCGAGGACTGGAAGGTCCAGCTCTACGAAACCGTGGATCGCTTGCATTTACGGTACATGGACCGGGTGGTGTGCGTCTCTCACGCCCAGGCCACGAAAGTCAAGCGCGGGGGAGTTCCGCCCGGGAAAATCGTGGTCATCCCGAACGCCTCTGGGCTGAGCCCCATCGAGCATACTGCTGCTGACGGTCGCGTGCGGTTGCAATCGTTTCTGGATGATCCCGGCGAATGGCTCGTCGTCTCTGCCGGCCGCCTCAGCCGGGAAAAAGGTTTCTCGGTGCTTGTCGAGGCGGCTCGTCGTGTGATCGACAAGCTCCCCTCGGCTCGATTCATCATTTTCGGTGAAGGAGTTCAGCGATCGGTCCTGGAGCGTCAGATTGCCCAAGCCCGACTGAATCATGTCGTAGCTCTCCCCGGTCACCGGGGCGACTGGACCCAACTGTTGCCCTCGGCCGATCTGTTCGTCCTGCCCTCCTTGACCGAGGGGCTTCCCAATGTTCTCTTGGAAGCAGGCAGTGCCGGCGTGCCGGTGGTGGCCACGGCGGTGGGCGGCGCGCCCGAAGTCGTTCAGCATGGCGTGACGGGACTGCTCGTTCCGCCCCAGGATCCCTCGGCACTGGCCGAGCGCCTCATCGAATTGCTCCCGGACGAATCGCGGCGTCAGCAGATGGGCCGGGCCGCTCGTTGGCATGTAACGACTCGTTTCAGCTTCTCGGTTCAAGCCCAGATGTATGACCGATTGTTCCGTGAGTTGCTGCCCCGTCGGCTTGGGGAGGCGGCATGAGCATTTCGGAACTGGTCAAGGGCGTCGATGTGAGAAGATTTGCCAGCGCTCGAACGCACCCCTTTCGCGCGGCCTACATCATCGACCGACTCAGTCGTGCCGGCACCGAAATGCAGTTGTTGGGTTTGATCCGTGGCCTGGATCGATCCTGCGTCATGCCCTCTCTGATTTTGCTCGATGGCGAGGACGAGGATTCGCTGCGGTTGGCTCCCTCGGACTGTCCCGTTCTTCGTTTGGGGGTGCGGTCGTTGACAAGCGGAAAGGCGGTCCGAGCTGCTTGGCGGCTGACGCATTGGCTTCGACACCACCGCATCCACATCCTGCAAACGTATTTCATTGATAGCACTCTTTTCGGAGTGCCGGTCGCACGTTGGGCCGGCGTTCAACGGATCATTCGCGTTCGCAACAATCTGGGATATTGGCT
>CAKZUU010000384.1 GCA_937922175.1 uncultured Gemmataceae bacterium | reverse complement strand
GACTTTATCGAAACCGACATTGCCGCCGTGGAGGTGATGGGGGCCGTTGTTCTTCGCGAGCTGATACTCCTTGCCCTCCAGGAGGAATTTTCCGTTGGCGATGCGGTTGCAATAACGGCCCGTGATACAGCCGAAATAGGGATGCCCCTTCAAGTACCCCTCCAAGGTGTCGAAGCCCAACACGATGTCATCAAGTCGACCGAGGCGATCTGGCGTGTGGATCGCCGTGATGATGCCACCGAGCGTGATCACCTTGACGGTGATGCCACCGCGAGAAAGCGTGTATTCGTCAACGGTTTGACCATCGGGCATTTTGCCGAACTCCTTCTTGCTGATTCGGGTTTTGACGTCCTCAGCGCGGACCATGGTGGCTCCGAGTAGTATCACAAAGCCAAGGCAGTACACTGGACGCATGGCAGGCTCCTGTGCGTGTTGAGGTGTGGTGCGGAGATTGTGACACTCGCCCGCACGAACGGCAAGGGGGTACGTGCGACAACGCATGGGTGGAGTGCGGCAATGAGCGAGCAGACTCAATCGATCAATCTTTCGGCGATCCAATCCGCAATTCAGGCGGAGTCGGTGGATGGTTGGCTTTTGTACGATTTTCGTGGATTGAACACTTTGGCACGGCGGATTATCGGCCTGCCTCCCGACAAACTCCTATCGCGGCGGTGGTTCTATTTCATTCCCGCCGAGGGAGAACCACGGAAACTCGTTCATCGCATCGAGCCGCAAGCTTTGGCGCATTTACCGGGAACGTCGATCGTGTACTTGCGATGGCAAGAACTCGAGACAGGACTTCGCGAGTTGCTCTGCGGCAGCCGCGTTGTGGCGATGGAGTACGTGCCGCGAAACGCCAATCCCTACATTTCACGTGTCGATGCCGGGACGATCGAATTGGTGCGCTCGATGGGCACGGAAATCGTTTCGTCGGGTGATTTGATTCAGCAATTTGAAGCGGTCTGGAGCGACGAGCAATGGGCGCTCCACCTGGAGGCGGCACGCGGAACACGTAGCGCCATCGACGTCGCTTTCCAGTTCATTCGCCAACGGATTCAAACGGAAGGCCGCGTGCACGAACTCGACGTGCAACAAACGATTTTACAGCACTTCGCGGCGCAGGGGCTTGTCACAGATCACGGTCCCATCGTGGCCCGAAACGAGCACAGCGGCGATCCCCATTACGAGCCGAGACCCGGCGAAGATGGCATGATCCGCGCTGACGATTTCGTTTTAATCGACCTGTGGGCCAAGTGCGAACGACCGGGAGCCGTCTACAGCGACTTGACTTGGACATGCTTCGTCGGAAAGGCAGTCCCCGAGAAATACACGCGTATTTTCGACGTGGTCGCCCAGGCACGAGATGCGGCGATCCAACGAGTGCATGATGCCTTTGGTCGAAACGAAGTGCTGCGGGGTTGGCAGGTCGATGAAGCCGCGCGATCCGTGATCGACCGAGCAGGTTTCGGCGAATTCTTCTGTCATCGGACAGGGCATAGTATCGGTCAGGAGACACACGGTAACGGCGCTAATATGGACGGTTTGGAAACGCGTGAGGAACGACGGGTCATGCGGGGAACGTGCTTTTCGATCGAGCCGGGTATTTACTTTCCCGAATTCGGCATCCGAAGCGAAACAAATGTTTTCGTCGATCGCACCGGGCAGGTCCACGTCACCGGCGGACCGTTGCAAACGGCAGTGGTACCGCTCTTCGCGAACGATTCAGTTTGGTCGCCGCCCAAGGGCTGAGCGATGAGCAGCGAGGAACAACTCTTATGGGAACGAGCACGCCCCTGGGCGTTCGCTGGCCGGCCGAGTGGGAGGTTCATCGGCGGACCTGGATTGCTTGGCCGACGCAACCAGGCGATTGGCCCGGACGATTCGAACCGATCCCGTGGGTCTATGCCGAAATTGTTCGCCATCTCCACCTGAGCGAAGAGGTCGGCCTTGTGGTTCCCGACCAGGAAACCGCGAACCAGGTCGCGCAAATCCTGACCCGCTGTTCAGTGGACCTGGCGCGTGTTCAGTTCGTGGAAAGTGTGGTCAACCGCGGTTGGCTTCGGGACTCGGGTCCGATTTTCATTGCGGACCCCGATGGACGCAAGCTGGCCTTGGATTGGCGTTTCAACGCCTGGTCCAAGTATCCCGACTTTGCTGACGACGACGCCCTGCCCCGGCGACTCGCTGATCGTTTCCATTGGCGATCTATTCAACCGACGCATCGCGGAGATCGCATCGTGCTGGAGGGTGGCAGCATCGATGGCAACGGTGCTGGGCTGTTGCTCACCACCGAAGAATGTCTCCTTTCTTCAGAGCAAGAGCGGAATCCGGGATTCGGTCGGGAGGACTACGAACAGATCTTTCGAGATTATTTAGGAGTGACGAAAACCCTATGGCTGGGCCGAGGAATCGCGGGCGACGACACCCACGGCCATGTTGACGACGTCGCTCGCTTTGTCGGGCCACGAACGATTGCCGCCTCCGTCGAGAACCGGCGCGACGATGCAAATTTCGAGCCGCTTCAGGAGAATCTCGCTCGGTTGAAGCACATGACCGACTTGGACGGACGTCCGCTGGAGATCGTGCCCCTTCCCATGCCCGATCCCGTGATCTTCGACGGACAGCGACTGCCGGCCAGCTATGCCAATTTCTACATCGCCAACCGACGGGTTCTCGTCCCGACCTTCAACGCACCCCAAGATCGGCTCGCCCTCGACACAATCGCTCGTTTGTTCCCTAATCGAATCGTCGTCGGAATTCACTCCGTCGAACTGGTATGGGGTCTGGGAACACTGCACTGTCTGACTCAACAAGAGCCGGATTTGCCTTGATCGGTCGTCGGCTCGTTGGGGGGTAAGAAAGCGGCGAGCGCCGTCGCCACTCCTGTCAGGGCGATGGTACCGAAGTTGAGGAATAGGCTGACAGCGTGCCACGGGCCGAACTGTTCTCTCGCCATCGCAGAAACCGAGGCATCTCGCGAGTAACGCTGTTCGCGCAGGGCGCTGACATGACGGGAGATCGGCCAGCCCGCCACAACAGTGAGGGCAGCAAGAACGACGATACCAAATCGAACGCGATGGAGACGTCGTTTCGGCTCCCATCGGCTAAAACCCAGACTCGTGATTAGCACGAGAACCGAGCAAATTCCTTGTACCGCGAAAAGAAACGGAAAGATCGGTCCGACGGTGGCGCCGGCGATCCGCGTCCCCGTTTCCTTCGTCAACGCCCCAAATCCGGGTAGCCACGGCGGCGGATCATCCGCGTATCCCTCCCATGTGCGAAAGATCAGAACGGCAACGATCAATGAAAAGAAAAAGTTAGATCCAAACCACAGTGCCAGCGCCCCCACGTGAATGATTTTGCTGATGCCACGCAATGTCGTTGACTCCGAAAAACGGTTTTCTGTTCCCCGAGCAATCCGCACGAGGTTTTCGGCATGACGTGCCCAAACCAACAGGGACGCGCCCGCAGCCACCAAAGCTTTTTTAGTCGCAGCGTCAGTTCCGGAGAGGATAGCACCACCTATGGCTACCCCGGCGAGCATCACCGCTCCGCTGAGCGAGGCCAACGAGACAATCCGCCAGGTCGCGAACACAGCGAGCCAAACCAACAGACCGCAGGTCACGGGAAGTGGAAGTAGGACAGTGAGCGCACCCGCCCCCGTGGCGACCCCTTTTCCGCCGCGAAATCGCAACCAGACTGGGAACATGTGTCCCAGCAAAGCGGCGACCGCCGCCCCGACACCTCCCTCGATTCCCAACCAACTCTCGCCCAAGGCTGTCGGAATCGCTCCTTTGAGCGCGTCGAGGAGAAAAACGATCAATCCCGTTTTCGGCCCCAGACTCCGGGCCACGTTCGTCGCGCCGATGTTACCGCTGCCGATCGCGCGGATATCGACTCCACGACAACGCGCCACGAGAAAACCGAAGGGGACGGATCCCACGAAATACGCGACAACGCTGATGACCGCGAACGTCATCAAGCCGCCCTCGACTCACCTCCCGTCTCGCGGGCCGATCGGCAGGATTCCAGGATCGTCATCATCTTGCGATAGTGATCTTCAAATGTCCATCGTGCCGAGGACTGTTGAGCGTGACGACTCGCTTCAAGCCGTCGCTTCGGGTCCAGAAGGTCCGTCATCGCCGCGGCGAGCGCATCGGCGTCGTGAGGATGAGCGATGACCCATCCGTCCTTCGGGGGAGACATCAGCTCCGCGGCACCATTGCACCGGGTGGTAATCACGGGGATGCCGCACGTCAAGGCTTCGAGGACCACCAACGAGCACGGATCATAAAACGTGGGATGCACGAGAAAATCGGCGGCAAAATAGGCTTGCCGGGAATCCGCGCAGTAGCCATGAAAATGAACCCGATCCGCGAGACCGTCGCGAGTCGCTCGGCGGAGAAACGGTCCAAAATGCGGCGATCCGACGACGACGAGCTTCCAATCGCGATCCCGCCGAACTTGTGCCAAGGCCTGAAGCAGGGTCGAAAGCCCTTTCAAACGGTAGTTCATCGCAACAAACAACGCCACCACGGTGTCGCGGGATACCCCCCAAAGGTGCCGCATCCGCTGCCGGATCTCTTCGCGGTCCGCCGACCGGAATCGATCGGGACTGATCGCGGCATGAAGCACCTGAATGCGCTGGGCGGAGATGCCGAGAAAGTGCGTCACATGCCGCCGGGACATTTCACTGTTCACCAAGATCACGCGGGCACGGTGATACTGCCATCGCTCGATGAACCGAAACGACTGAATCGCCGGATCAACACGCTTCAGCCAACGAACAAATTCTCGTCGCCAACCCGCAGCATACTTGTTGAGGTTGGCCTCTTGCGAGGCGGCGTAACATCCGCCCTGAGGGTAAAAAAGATCCTGGCCCCACGTCTTGTCGAAGCCGATCGAGACGTCGTGATGAAAACGTTTCAACTCCTGGAGGCAGGCCCGACCGAAAAGCCAGGGACGAAGCCAGCGGGGCGCTCTCACCCCATGAATCGGATGCACCACAATCCCACGCGGGAGTCGTTTGGCATTCCAATGACACGACAGAAGATGAATCTCATGACCATCAGCAAGCATGCGCTGCGCCAAATCGGCGATATAGGTCTCACAGCCACCCCGTGCAGGATCCACATTCTCGTGGCAAAACGCGACGATCATCCTCAGGAATCTCGATTACTTCGTTGATAGAGCCATGACTTCCACTGCACCAGGACACGAAGCCAACGACAATCGCGCCCGCGACAATACACATGCCAAAATCGTTGACGGTCTTCGTCCGAAATGCCCTGGATCCACGAAGAATAAAGTAGCTGAGCAAGATCTTTCGTTTGCAACATCAATCGGAGATGGCGTCGGCGGACCAACCGATGAAAGTCGATCAAGACCACTCGTTGGGTCCAATCGATCGGGACTTCCGCCACGAATCGACGCTCGATAAAAAAGTGGCAAAGATAAAGATCTCGGTGAAACAAACCGCGCCCATGCAAGTCGCGGACCATTCGCGCGATTTCGTCGATCAACCCCCGCTTCCAGAGTCGGAAAGACATTTGATCCAGCCGTTGGGATGCCTCGGGAATCGCCTCATGCAAGGCGACCTGTTCCCGTAGTTCCTCGAGCACCAACACGCTTTGGAGGATGCCCGGATGAGAGATTTCCGCGACGGCAACGGCCCGAG
>CAKZUU010000383.1 GCA_937922175.1 uncultured Gemmataceae bacterium | reverse complement strand
CCAAAAGACGACCTCCATCACGATCTCGACGCACTCGCGGAAATACAAGCGGAGCAGAGCGCCGAAGGAGCTGACGGCCGCCGCCACCACCAGCCAGCGGGCGGGTTCACCGGGAAGTTGATCGACGATTGGGGCGGCTGCGGCCGCCGCACAGGCCAATCCCTCAGCCACGACGATCGCCAAGAAGCGCTGGGCGGGGGCCGTGTGCAGGAGCAAGGCTGTGGTCAAGCCGGGCAGGGGCAAAGCAAAAGCGGCTCCCAGGAGGGCCGCTGGCCACGATACCCACGGGTCGATGGCATGAGCCGTCGTCGCGATCAACAACCCTGCCGTGCCGACGTGAATGAAACTCATACCCCGCTGCGGATTCACTTGCAACAGGGGGATGAGCAAGGCGATGCCACCTGCGGACAAAAACCAAGCCAGTCGCTCGGGAATTGTCTGAGCCGAACGGGCCGACGAGCGAAGCATGACGAACAAGGCGACGGCGGTGAGTCCTGCCAGGACGACATGAGCCAAGACATGCCGTCGCGCCGACCAGTCGTCGAAGTGCCCCCGGGTCCAGAGGAAGAAGCCACGATCCACCACCGGGAAGCGGGATGATTCGGTGCCGATCAGTCCACGGGCCAAGCCGAGGGCAACCACGGCAGCCAAGATCGCCAGCCAAGCGCCCAGCCAACCCGGCCACGGGCTACTCAGACCTCGAATCAGACCAGCCCAGCCCACGGCTTCCCAAACGATGAGCGGGCGCATCAGCATCCATCGGGCTTGCCGCACCAGCGTCGGGAGGCAGGACAAGATCGCGGCTCGATAGAGAACGACAAGCCCGGCGATGAGGATCCAACCGAACCAACGAGCCGGCGCGGTGGCGACGCCCTCCCATCGTGCCAAGACGTTGCCGATGCCTAACATCGTCCCGGCATGAGCGATCAACCACCCGACAAATACGAGCTTCCCATTCATCAGGAGAGGTCTTTGGCTGGAATCACTCGGACGATTCATCATCGACATGTTATGCATTCCCGACGGAAGCGGGTGACAGAGGCGTCAACAAAAAGCGAACCGCCGAGGTGCATTCCCCGGCGGTTCATTCTCTCGTGGGCCGATGCGAGTTGGCCCGAGCGGGATCGGTTAGTTGTTATTATCTCCGCCGACGCCTTGCTCCTGAGCTATCTTGACTAAGAACTTGATGAGTTTCGCCTTCATGCCGATCCGGAGCCGGAGCGTGTCGGTCATTTCGCCAGTGATCCCGATCAGATCGGTGCCGGCAGGATTCTTTCCGAAAACCTCGTCGGCGATTTTCACCATCTTCGCGGTGTCCGGATCGGCTTTGCTCAATCCCGCCACACGAGAGACGGACATGTCCATACCGAACATCGAGCCAGCACTCGGCTTCGCTTGCATCGCTAATTTTAATCGATTCATGGCATCTGGACCGAACCCGAGCACCGCCAGATCGTTGCGGAGTCCGAGGAGGATATTGCTCGTGCCGAAGATCTCCTTCGTTTCCTTTTCCATTTCGTCCACGGTGACCCGATGGATATTGCCGCCGCCGACTTTGGCGATGTCGGTTTTGACTTTGCCGCGTTCCGCCGGTGGCAGGTTATTCACCACATCGCGGACGAAGGCTTCGATGCCCATGCCATCTTTGACGGCCATGCCAACGACAGCCGTGTAATGCCCGCTCTTATCGGGGCCCCGCAACAGCAATGCTGCATCGATCCTTCCGGACTTTAAAGTCGGCGCAATTTTTTCCAGACCAGCCTTCATCAAGGTTCGTTTGATCTGGTCGGTCTCCTCTTTGAGGGCGCTTTCAATCAGTTCGTCGACGGCTGGTTCGAGTGCCTTCTTCAATTCATCGGGAAGCGTGACCGCCAAACGAAGGTTCATGGCATCGGTTTTTTCAGTCAGCGACGCAAACAGGCTGGGCGATTTGCCCGCCGCCATCATTTCTTTGGCCAGGGTCGTCCCGCTCTTGGCCTTCAGAGCCGCTTCAATAAACAGGTCATCTTTCTTCGCGTCGAGGGCCAGCCGCAATGTCATCGACTCACCTTCGGTCAGAAGCATCTGTGTCCGCGCGGTCAGCAGATCGGCGACCTTTTCCTTCAACTTGGTGAGCGCCTCCGGCTCGTTATCGCCCTGTTTTTCCTTCAACTCGCCCAGCATGTTCTCCAGGTTCGTCACCAGTAGTTGTTTGGCGAGGTCCGGCATTCCGTCCAACCGAGCGTTCACCGACAACAGCGAATCATCCTCGGGGAGCGCTTTCTTCGGATCGGGGAGTTTGTCTTTAGCGATGTTCGCCTTGTCGTTGATCGTAAGGTAGCAGTACTTGTTGGCAAAGCGGAAATACAATGTGACCGGGATGGGGGCATTGGGGATGTTCTCGATGGTATAGATCCCCTCCTTGTCCTTTTCCGGCCGAATCTCAAAGTTGCCGAGAAATTCGAGAAACGCCTTTTCATCCGCGATCGGCAACATGACCATTAGCGGGCTGTTTTGCACATCGTCGGACAGGCTGCCGTACAGCCCCCATGTCTTGCTCGTGTCGATTCCCCCCAGACCTTGGTCGGACTT
>CAKZUU010000382.1 GCA_937922175.1 uncultured Gemmataceae bacterium | reverse complement strand
CCCACGATCACATCGGTTTCACCAATTCCCTCCGCCCAACGATCCGCTTGCGTTTCAAAGAGCAGGTCGTCAACCTGGCCGCGACGCCAAAGATCCTGCGTGAGCGATTCCACCGAGCGGATCGCTCCAGGCCAAGTCGATAACAGCTGATCCCAGAAGGTGGTCGGCTCAGGCAAGTTGACGACGGAAAGGATCGTCCATTTGCCGTCGAGCTTCGGATCGTCGCAAATGTCCCATCGCCAGATCGGCTGTTTGGCCGCCCAGCGCTGTAATGCGGTGGGCGTAAAATTGTCGCGAATCCGCGCTTTTTTCTCGATCAGCACGTCATCCGGTCCTCGGAATCGACGCAACCATCGCGAAAGTCGGCCGACCATCATGACCGCGACCACGACCAACAAGGCACTGGCGACGACGGCCACCAACGCGGTTCGCGATCGACGCGACCTTGATGCCTCTACCGGCGCTGTCATCGTGATCGGCCGTCGTTGAGCGGACCATGTTGCGTCGAGGCTGATCCCCGCTTGAGCCGAGGAAACCATCTTCTGACCGGCTGCCGACCATTGTTGGTCCCTCGACACGGATGCGGTGTCTTTTGTGACCGACGCGACCGGTTTTTGCCCAACCGGCGGCTCCTCGGGTAACGTGGACTCGTGCGGAACGCGAAGGGATGCTCCACAACCCAAACAAATGATCGGAAAACCACGGAGGACGTTGGCCGACTCACATCGCCTGCCGCAATGGGGACAGAGATAACGAATCACGGTGCCCTGCCAGCGGAAGCGCCGCGCTCAACGAGATGAATCCTACCACCAATTTAACGCGTTATCGACGAAACGCCAGAGTCAGGCCGCGGCTTCCGCAATAGACAGAAGCAAAAAGAGCCAACCGGGCCCATCATGGTCGCCCGGTCGGCTCGAAGACAGAACATGTCAGAAAGTTCGGATTCGGCTTGAGAAATTGTCAAGCGGCGACCCGACGACGCAGTCGCCGTGCGACGAGAGTCGCTCCACCCATTCCCAAACCCACCAACGCGAAGGTGGTCGGTTCAGGCACGGCCGAAAATGTAAAATCGTCGATCGCCATGCCGTGGTCATTCCCTGTATCATTTGGGTCACGCCAACGCAGCCACAAATCCTCGCCCGGATTCCAGGTGATCCCCGTGACTGTGAAGCTGATGGCCGTTTGGTTGGCAGCGTCGTTGCCGTTCACCGCACCTGAGCCGGAAAGATTGACTGTAACAAGGTCACCGCTCGAATTTCCCGTGTAACCGACGCCATTGACATCCGTATCAGTAGTGCTGACCTTATATTCGAAGAAAGTCGTTTCCGCCGATGTCTTACCTGACCGCCATTGTTCCATCGTGTAACTCACGGTGAAACTTGTAAGCACCCAAGATGTATGATTATTGCGGAACCGCACACCAAAGTAGACAGTCCCCGTTCCATTCGAAGCAAGTGCGCCAAGGGCTCGCTCAGTACTGTCATTCGCACCGTAACTCCAGATGTGGCCAGCATTCGATGAACCGTCCCCCGCCCGATATGAATCAGGGTTGTTCCCTTTTTCCTCGTACCAACCCGGCAATGTCGAGTTGTCGGTCCACGAAATATTTGTGTTGGTTGGCGAATTGGCTAGCGAGTCAAAGTTCTGAGTGTAGGTTGTGCCACCGACATATAGAACTTGCGACCAGACCGTACTGTTCAACCCGAGCACAATGAATAACGCGGCGTAACACGTTCGCATGAGTCACTCCGAGTATAAGACCTTCCGAACTCCAACCCACGCCTGCAATGCGCGGTGCCGCTACATTAACCGCCAAATCCGAATCTCCCAGAGCCGAAATTGTGAAAATTTAGCAAAATTTACCAGTTTGTTAATCCTTCCCGCCGATCGCCAGCACACACCCTTTCAGCTGTAAGCTTGACAAATGAATGGCGGTCGAGTTTCTGCGGTACAACGTCATCGTATAATGCTCTGCCGTCTCCAAGATGGATGGGTTCGTCCAGCAAATCGTGCTGATCCGAGAGACGTCCGACGGCGAGATCGTCAACGCAAAGTCGATGGCCGCCCGGGGATGGTGTGCTCCGAGTTTTGATCCACTGAACGTGACGGCTCATCTTCGCTCGGAAAAGAGCGCACAGCGGCGGTGGCTTTCGTAGGCGGCCAGCAAAAGGCTCAGGCAACGAGAAATCCACGCTCTTCCCTCTTCCGCTGGGCCCTTGACGTTGTTCCCGAGGGTGATGTAAAATTCCGCAGGTTGCCCCTATCGTCTAGAGGCCTAGGACGTAGCCCTCTCAAGGCTAAAACAGGGGTTCGAATCCCCTTAGGGGTACTTGTTACACTTTTTCAGTGAGGTTAAATCCCGGCACCGGGATGTCGCCTCGCAACCGCCCCCTTGTGAACACTTGAGACGAAGGGACGACCAACCGTGCCGGGGCTCTCATCCGGCAATGGGTGATGACCATTTGTTCATCTTATGATGGACTCCCGCCCGCTGTTGCCGCCGAATTCGCAAGCAACTAATACGGCCAAAGAGAAGATCGAGGAATGTCGAAGTCCGGGAACACGACTTGCCACTCGTGCACTGAATCCGCAAAATGAAGAAACAATCAAGAGCGAAGTGAAGGGCCGGGCAGCTCCCGTCTGTGGGGTGCTGCTCGGATTTTTTTGCAGGGAGTGAGAAACGATGGTCGAGACCGTTCCGCTGCCGACACGGCCTCGCGACCAGTTTGGGTCGAGAAATGCCCGTCGATTACGAAAGCAAGGGCTGATCCCTGGGGTGATTTACGGTCATAAGGAAGAAGTCGTGGCCGTCGTGATGAGTCGCGACGACGTCGACCGGGTCATTCGCAAAGCGGCCCACATTGTCGATGTGGAGTACAACGGGAAGACGGAAAAAGCGCGCGTCCGCGAGTTGCAGTGGGATCATCTGGGCAAGGAAGTGCTGCACGTCGATTTGATGCGGGTGAGCAAGGACGAGCGAATTGTGATCGGCATTCCGATCGTGCTGCGGGGTCATGCCCCTGGGACGACAGAGGGAGGGGTTCTCGATCAACCGATTCACGTGTTGAACGTGGAATGCCCGGTGCTAGAGATTCCGGAATTCATCCGTGTGAACATCGATCATCTCGGATTGGGCCAAGCGATTCATGTCAAGGAACTGACACTTCCGCCCGGAGTGGTGGCGAGAGGCGATCCGGATGCGGTGGTGGTACACGTGAAGACGCATCGAGTGGCGGAAGAGCCGACCGCCGCCGCGGCGGGTGAGGGAGCAGCGGAACCGGAAGTGATCAAGAAAACTCCCAAGGCCGAGGAGGAAGAGGAATAACAGCGGTAGCCTGCCGCGACGGGTCGCGTGAAAGGCACATGGTGGTGACCCTGGCAAACGCCGGGTGGTCGTGCCGACATGAAAGTAATCGTGGGCTTGGGCAACCCCGGGTCGAAGTATGATGGCACTCGACACAATGTTGGGTTTGCCGTCGTGGATTATTTAGCTCGATCTCCCCGGGCAAGCGGTTTTCGGTCACGATTCTCAGCGGAGGTGTCAGAGCTGACAGAAGACGGGCAGAAACTGTTGCTCGTTAAACCACTGACCTACATGAACCTCAGCGGCAGCAGTGTTCGGCAAGTGATCGAATTTTTTCAATTGCCGCTTGCCAATCTGCTGGTGATCTGCGATGACATCAACCTACCGTTGGGCAAGCTTCGAGTCCGGGCAAGGGGCAGTCACGGCGGACACAACGGACTGCGGAACATTCAGGAGCATTTGGGCACTCCCGAGTATGCCCGATTGCGCATTGGTGTCGGAGCACCTTCTGTCCCCGGCGACACTGCCACGGTTGATCATGTCTTGGGACGATTTCGCTCCCAGGAACGGCCGGTCGTGGAGGAAGCAATCCACAAGGCAGCCTTGGCGGCATTATGTTGGGTGCGGGAGGGAATTGAACGCTGTATGGCAAAAACGAATGGGCCGGACGAATCCCAGCCCAAGCGTCGCAATCTCGAAGGTGCCCCCTCCGAGCAACAACCACGAGGAACGACAGACCCTCCGGATCAAGAAAACATCAAAACCTGAGAGAATTCCCATGGCACGAAGGATGTACGAGTATTTAATTCTTTTTGACCCGAGCAAGCTGGTCGGTGATCTCCTTGGCGCCGTCAACACCCTGCATGCCACTTTTGAGAAGCATGGCGCGGAGATCCTTGCAAGTCGTCCCTGGGCCGAGCAACGGTTGGCCTACCCGATTCAGCACCAGAAAAAAGGGCTGTATTACCTCATCTACGCCCGGGCCGATTCCTCGAAAATCCATGAAATCGACGTCGATCTGAAACTAAATGAGCAAGTACTCCGCTTCCTGAACATCGTCATCGACAAGAAGTGGGAAGAAGAAATGCTCGCGGTGGCTCGCGATGAACACGCCTTGGCTCTGCAATTGGCCACCAATGTGGATGTGACCGAGGCAGACTTCGAACTGCGGCGTCAACCGATCGGTGTCAACGAAGTTTGACGAACCCGGCAGATACGCCGTATCAGTAGATTTTTTCTGGTTGCCTTGGGGGTGGACGAGCCGAACGCTTTTCCGCGAGAACGGCTTGGGCGAGCTAACCAAGATTGCAGCCGACTGAGCTTGGCTCTAAGATGAGGACGCGGCAGCGGCGTGGGGCGGCGATCACGCTTCCAAATCCCGGTCGATCGAGAACGACGCCAGAGGACAGCCCCGGGGTAACGATCATGGCGAACCTCAACAAAGTCCTCCTGATCGGGCGGTTGACCCGCGACCCAGAGTTCCGGTCGTTTGCCAGTGGCGGCCGCGTTGCCAGTTTCGGTTTCGCAGTGACGAACCGGCGAAAAAATCCGCAGACAGGGCAGTGGGAAGACGATCCGATGTTCATCGATTGCAGCGTCTTCAATGGGGAGACTAACAAACTGGCGGACCGCATCGAACAGTTCGGTTTGCGAAAAGGGTCTCAGCTGTTTTTGGAAGGTCGGCTGGTCCTTGACCGTTGGGACGATAAAGCGACCGGAGAAAAGCGCAGTAAGCATAAGCTCGTCATAGACAATTTCCAACTTCTCGATTCACGAAGCGACGCCGCTGGCTCGGCTCGTGGCTCATCGACGAATCGCTCGGGAGGCCGAGGCGGCCCTCCCCATGATGAAGGGGGCGAAGATCCAATTCTACCTCCCGAAGAAGGTGACATTCCGTTCTGAAAGATTCCCGGTTGAGATCGTTCGATTCAGCCGGCGGTATCCGAGGTGAGTTATTGCAATGAGCACGAAATCGAAACGATTGAAAATTCCGCGAACATCGCACGGCAACATTAAATTGATGCTGATCGAAGACGTTCCCCATTTGGGCAAGCAAGGCGACATCGTGGAAGTGCGACCGGGATACGCGCGCAACTATTTGCTGCCGAATAGCCTGGCGACGATCCCCTCCGAGCACAACCTGAAGCGACTGGAGCGTTACAAAGAACGGGTCCGATCCGCCTTGGAGGCCAAGATCGCCGACTTGCGTGTTCTGGCTGAACAGATTCAGCGGTTGAACGTGAGTATCGAAGCCAACGCGGACGAAAATGGTCACCTGTACGGTTCGGTCGGCCCGAAAGAGATCAGCAAAGCCCTGAAAGCACGAAACCTCAACGTCGAAGCGGACATGGTCAAATTGGATGGTGTGTTCAAGGAATGCGGTCTGTATGAAGTGCCGCTGAACCTTGGTTACAACATCGAAACCAAAGTCCAAGTCACCGTCGTCAAACCCGTCGACCGATAGTGAATTGGGAGCGACGGCCAACGGTGAGCACTGGTTCGGCTCTCGTCAGCCGGTGACAGCGCGAGTGTGAAGCTCGCGCGGGATTGCAGGTCCGTGGATGTCTGATCCGGGAATCGAACGTGTCCCTCCGCAGAGTCGGGAGGCGGAACGCTGCGTGCTCGGAAGCATGCTGCGGGACAATTCGGTGATTCCCGACATGATCAACCTGCTGCGGGCGGAAAATTTCTACTACGCCGCACACCAGAAAATCTTCGAGGCCATCACTCGCATCTATGATCGGGGAAATCCGGTCGATCTGGTGATCCTGGCGGAGCACCTTCGCGATGAGAAGGCCTTGGAAGATGTCGGCAGTTATTCGTACTTGGCGGAACTCTGGGAGGCGGCCCCCACCGCTGCCAATGCCGAATACTATGCCCGTATCGTTCGAGACAAAGGTATCACCCGCAGTTTGATCCATGCCACCACCGAAATCCTTCGCGATGCGTACGATCAAGCGTATCCCGCCGACCAACTCCTCGAAAGCGCCGAACGACAAATCCTGGAAATCGCCGAGCTGGGTGTCACCGGGCAAACGATCGACCTGATTCAAGCCCTTGACGAAGCCTACGCCCGCATCGACCAACGAACCAGCAAGGCTCACTTGACGACCAGCGGCTTGCCCACCGGCTTCGTCGATTTGGACGAGCGAACTGCCGGGTTGCAGAACAGCGAGTTGATCCTTTTGGCGGCTCGGCCGAGCGTCGGCAAGACAGCGTTCGCCTTGAACGTGGTCCGGCACATTGTTGTCGAGGAACAAGCCCCGGTTTTCTTCGTCAGTCTGGAACAATCGCGGATCGAATTAGCAGAGCGGCTGCTGTGCTGCCAAGCCCGCGTCGACAGTCACCGGCTGCGCACCGGCCGACTCAACAGCGACGACATGCGCAAACTGATCGACGCGGGAGATGTGCTGCGGCAGGCTCGGCTGTTCATCGATGATACCCCAGCCCAGAGTATGCTTCGGATCGCGGCAAATGCTCGCCGCTTGCTACGTCGGCACCAGATTCGGATGGTCGTGATCGACTATTTACAATTGATCGAGCCAGAGAACCGCCGCGACTCGCGCCAGGAGCAGGTCGCGCAGATTTCCCGCCGGCTGAAATTCCTCGCGCGGGAATTGAAAATTCCGGTGCTGGCCTTGGCGCAAGTCAATCGAGCTTCGGAAGACCGCCAAGATCATCGCCCGCGCCTCGCCGACCTTCGAGAATCGGGCAGCCTCGAGCAGGATGCCGACACCGTTCTCCTGTTGCACCGCCCCGGGAAATTCGATGGCAGTCAGGACGACAATGTGATCGAGGTGATCATCGCCAAGCAGCGTAATGGTCCGACGGGCGAATGCACCTTGGCGTATCTCAAACAGTTCATGCGCTTCGAGAACTACATGGTCGGGGCTGCATTCGACATCGGTGACTGAGACGCTTGTCTCCCTCCCGCTCAACGTGCGTTGATCCGATTGCTACAATCGCTGGCATGATGAACAGATGCCCCTACCGCGTCGGACTCGGTCACGACACTCACCGCTTGGAGCTGGGCCGACCGCTGATTCTCGGTGGCGTTCGCATCGAGCATCCGCGCGGGTTGGCCGGTCACTCCGATGCCGACGTCGTGCTTCACGCCCTGACCGATGCGATGTTGGGAGCGGCGGGCTTGGGAGACATCGGTGAATCGTACCCCGATGATGATCCCCGCTGGGCCCAGGCCAACTCGACCCGCTTCCTCCGCGAGACGATGAATCGCTTGAAATCTCTCGGCTGGGTCACGGTGAATGTCGACGTCACGATCCTTGCTCAAGAGCCGAAGCTGGGCCCCCTGAAAACCCGGATCCGGGAGTCCCTGGCCAGTTTGCTGGAGCTTGACGAGACGAACGTGAACGTCAAGGCAAAAACAGGAGAGCGTGTGGGACACATCGGGCGAGCGGAAGCCATCGCTTGTTTGGCCATTGTCTTGCTGGCACGATCCGAAGAACCTCTTGGGAACTCGTCGTCCTTTTGACGCACCCCAAGGAGCAACGCTTGGACGGCCCGATGACGCGAGAGGTGAAGCCGATGTTGCAGGTGTACAATACGCTGACTCGTCGCAAAGAACCGTTCCCGAAGCAGCCCGGCGAGACCGTAACGATGTATGTTTGCGGTCCGACGGTGTACAAGCCCAGCCACATTGGCCACATGGTCGGGCCGGTCATTTTCGACACCGTGAAGCGCTACCTGACCTACCTGGGCTTCTCAGTGCGCTGGGTCGTCAACATCACCGACGTGGACGACAAACTGATCGCGCGATCCGCCGAGTTGGGCACTACTGTCCCGGCGTTGGCCCAGCGAATGACCGAGGACTATTTTGAGTGCTTGAAACAGCTGAACGTCACGGGAGTGGACGCCTTCCCTCGGGCCACCGAACACATCGGCGGAATGATTCGCATGATTGGCCACCTGATTGCGAAAGGTTACGCCTACCCCGCCGGTGGATCGGTCTGGTTCGACGTGTCCAAAGACGAGGATTACGGGAAGTTGTGCAATCGCGACCCGGAGCAAATGGCCGAGGGAGGTCGGATCGAGCCGAACCCGCACAAGCGAAACCCGGGTGATTTCGCGCTGTGGAAAGGAGCGAAACCCGGGGAGCCGCCCGAGGTGACCTGGGAAAGCCCGTGGGGACCGGGACGACCAGGTTGGCACATCGAATGCTCCGTGATGAGCACCACGCTCCTCGGCGAGACGATTGATATCCACGGCGGCGGCCTGGATCTGAAGTTTCCGCATCACGAAAACGAGTTAGCTCAAAGCGAGTCCGCCACGGGTAAGACCTTTGCCCGCATTTGGATGCACAACGGACTACTCAAGCTCCGTAGCAAAGAAGGGAAAGAAGATAAAATGGCGGGGTCGATCGGGAACGTCCTCAACGTCGCTGATGCGTTGAAACACGTCAGCGGTGAAGTTTTGCGATTTTTCATCCTCAATACGCATTACACTTCCCCGATCGACCTAGGCGTTTGGGACCGCGAGAAAGATCCGATTCCCACGTCCATCGAAGCGGCTCGAAAAGCTTACGCGACATTTGAACGCCTGGCCGAACGATATCAACGCATCACCGGTACTGCGTTTCACGAATTAAAAGCTCCAACCCGGGCAAGCACCGACTATCCTCCGCCCCTTCGCGATTTCCAACAGCGATTTCGCCATCACATGGATGACGATTTTAACACTGGAGGAGCGACGGCCGTCTTGTTCGAGTTAGCCTCCTTTTTGAATCGCACCGCCGACACGGGAAAGCTCGAAAGTGCTCAAGACCTCGACAGCCCCGAAGGACAGGTCTTTCGACAAGGAGCGATGCTACTCAAGGAATTGGGGCAGATTCTTGGCCTCTTTTGGTCCGCGCCGGCGTCGCTGGCGTTGGGCGCGGATGGTCAGTTGGTCGGGGGGTTGATGCAGCTTTTGATCGACCTGAGAAACAACTTGCGAGCGGAAGCCAAAAAAATCCCTGGCAAGGATGACCCCGCGAAAAAAGCCCTTTTCGCACAAACCGATTTGATCCGACAGCGTCTGGCCGAGCTGGGCATCGTTCTTGAAGATCGCCCGACCGGGACGACGTGGCGGCGAGCCTGACGGTGGCACGCACAAGGATGGAAATTCGCGGGCGGGGGAGCCATACGATGACTCCATGTTGAATTCCACAAGGATCATTCTCGGCATCGACCCTGGCCTTCAGGTCACTGGTTATGGACTGTTGGAAGGAAGTTCCACGGGGCCGATCGTGCGAGAAGCCGGCGTCATCCGGCTCCCCCAACGACGAGGCGGTTCCGACTTGGTCGATCGACTCCGCTCACTGTACGACAGTCTGATGGAGATTCTGGATCAATTTCATCCGGACGTTCTTGCCGTTGAGCAACTTTACGCCCACTACAAACATCCACGGACGGCGATTCTCATGGGACATGCCCGAGGTGTCTTGCTCTTGGGGGGTGCCCAGAGAGGGTTGGAGGTGACGAGCTATCCGGCCACGACGATCAAAAAGACCATCACGGGAAACGGCCGAGCACCGAAGACCCAGATCCAACTGGCGATTTGTCGAGAATTGAGATTGCCCCAGGTGCCGGAACCCTCGGATGTGGCCGACGCCTTGGCAGTAGCCCTCTGCCATTTTCACCTCCAGCGTGCTGCCATCCATCCTCGCTTATCCCGGCAGGGTGCGTCTCACCGGACGTTGAACCGACCCGCGGAGGCGTCGGATGATTAGCCAGATTCGGGGAGTGATCAACCGGGTCCTCGACGAGGAGATCCGCCTCCAGGTCGGCCCGCTCGAGTATCAAGTCCTTGTACCCGAGTGTGTGCGTCGTCAGCTTCAATTGAGGGTTGGAGAAGAGGTGGCCCTCCCCACGACCCAGTTCCTCGAAGGAAATCAAATGTCCAACCGGCTCGTCCCACGATTGGTCGGTTTCACCAGCGAGGCGGAGTTGGAGTTTTTCGAGTTGTTTTGCACGGTCGAAAAGATTGGGGTGCGAAAGGCGTTGAGGGCATTGGCGCGCCCGATTCGGGAAATCGCCGATGCCATTCAGCGACAGGATGTCAAATGGTTGACGACGTTGCCAGGCATCGGTGCCGCGAGCGCCGAGCAGATCGTGGCCAGTTTGCGCCGAAAGGTGACGCGCTTCGCGCTGATGCCGCCGCCTCGCGAAGGAGAGGAAAGCCCTCCGGAGGGCGACTCGGCAACCACGGACGTGCTCGCGGAGGCCTATAATGCCCTATTGCATGTAGGGCACAGTCCGGGCGATGCTCGGGAAATGCTGGATCGAGTGACAGCTCGCGGGTCCCGATTCAACACGGTCGAGGAAGTGCTGCTGCAAATCTACCAACGGCGTTAGCCGTCGCCGAGGAGGAATCGGTTAGGGCTGACCGGCCCGATCCCCTGACCCGGAAGTTGGAACTTCGCATGCCGCGTGATCCGATTGTGACGAGTCCCACCGTCGATGAGCGCCAGCGTGACGCGGCGTTGCGGCCCCGACTGTTGCGAGAGGTGATTGGCCAACGGGAGGTGGCTCGCCGACTGCAAATCGCCGTCAATGCTGCCCGCAAACTCCGCGAACCCCTGGCCCATATCCTCTTTGATGGCCCGCCCGGACTCGGCAAAACCACCTTCGCCACCGTCCTCCCGAATGAATTAGGTACCTCGTTGCAAATCACCAGCGGCCCCGCTCTGTCCAAACCCGCCGATCTGCTGCCGTTCCTCACCAATGCCGAAGAAGGATCGATCCTGTTCATCGACGAGATCCATCGCATGCCGCGAGCCGTCGAAGAGTTCATCTATCCCGCGATGGAAGATTTCCGCGTCGACATCGTCCTCGGCGAGGGAGTCAACGCACGAACGATTTCCCTGACGTTGAAACGATTCACGCTCATCGGGGCCACCACTCGCAGCGGATTACTTTCCGGTCCCATGCGGGATCGCTTCAAGATGCACGAACATCTGGAATTCTACTCCGTGGAGGATTTGGCCACGATCATCCGGGTCAATGCCGGCAAGTTGCAAACCGACCTTACTGAGGACGCCAGCTACGAGTTGGCCCAACGAAGCCGGGGAACACCGCGTATTGCCAACGCTCGATTATGGTGGGCACGCAATTTCGCCGCCAGCGAGGCCGATGGCCGCATTACCGCCGATGTCGCTCGCGCGGCACTCGACATGGCAGGGGTGGATCGCGCCGGCTTGGACAAACAGGACCGCCGCTATCTGGATACGCTCATCGACGTCTTCGACGGCGGCCCGACCGGCGTCGAGGCCCTTGCCGCCACCATGAACCTCCCAACCGACACCCTCTCGGACGAGGTTGAACCATATCTACTCCGCGAGCAATACATCATCCGTAGCCCTCGGGGCCGAGTCGCCACCCCTCGGGCCTATGAACTCGTGGGCAAACCCGTCAAAAAAACTTCTCTGCGAGACTTGAATCTGTTCGACGTCCCCGACGAATAATCCCGCGCGGCCGACCAATGTTATCCTCTTCGCCCCGGCGATCGGCGCGAGCTTCGGGGCCGAGGAAGATGCCGGTCTCGGTCATAAGGCGGCTTCTCGTGGGGCAGGATCGGCTCCTCCGGAAAGGAACTTTGCCAAAACGCGCGCGACTCCTCATCGGCATAATACCGCAACCAATTCACGATATCCTCCGCGGTCCCGCTTCCCACGAGGTCGAGGACGAACGGCTCGTCCGGCGGGGAGCCGCCAGGGCGACTCTCGTGGAGGACATCCGACCACAACGTGACGTAGAGCTGCCGATCGCTGAGATGGTTCGTCGAGCAAAGATACACGCCGCACCGAGCCAATTCATCAATGACTCGTTTCAATACCGCGGTTAGCTCAGCATCGCTCAAATCGCTCGGTGCTGGCAAGGTCACTCCGCGTTCGACGAGCATCTCGAAAATTGTCATTCCTTCGGCTTTCTCAAATTCTCCAACTTCATGTCGGAATCGCTCCAAAATATCGCTGAAACACGAATCATCGACCGGGCCGGTCGACTTCTCCAACGATGCCGCCACGCCCGGTAATTCGGGTGTTGATTGGCGTTTTTTTGCTGAGGTTTGGGATCGCTGGGATTGGGGACGTGGCACGGATGGATCCTCCGAGAGGCGCAGTTGGCCTGAGTGTAACACCACGGCTGTCGGCTCGCAAGCATCAAAGCCTTCGACAACCCCGATTGCTTCCCGACTCGCGAATGATTCGATCGCTCCCCATCGCAACTCGCTTCCTCCCCGCTAAGCTAGTCCCCATCGAAAACCGTCGTGTTGAGC
>CAKZUU010000381.1 GCA_937922175.1 uncultured Gemmataceae bacterium | reverse complement strand
CGACCCATCGGGCTGGGATGAACCGTCCCAACCCGCGAAAACCTTGGAACCGCCCAATTCATTCGCGGCTGTGCCAGCAGAAGTCAAGCGGCCCGGTGAGATATTTCGCCCCTCAACTGGAATTCGGGCCAATCGGGGAGCAAGATATGTTTGTGAAAACGGTCGTGGCAAAGTCGGAGGTCTGCTTCCAAACGCATGTCTCAGGCCGACGAATCCCCGTACTTGTCGACGCCGGAGGCGGCAACGCTGCTTGGCGTGAGTGTCAGCACCGTCAAGCGATGGGTGGATGAAGGGATCTTGCCGGCGTACAAGACGGCCGGGGGGCATCGCAAGCTGTTGCGAAGTGAGGTCTTGGCGATGGCACGCCAAGCTGGGTCGCTCCGCGGAGATCCGACCATCCTTTCCTTAGGCGAGCCAGCCGAGTCCTTGGCTGACGCCTTGCTCCGCGGTGATGGCGGTACGACCAGCAGTCTGATTCGTTACCTTTACGAATCGGGGATGTCCATTGAGGTACTGGCGGATCGAGTGATTTCGCCGGCCTTGGCAAAGGTCGGGCATGATTGGGAACAACAGCGGATCGACGTTTGGCAGGAACATCGTGGCTCGCAATTGTGCGCTGCGGCTCTCTTTGATCTCCGCGAAGAGTTACACAACCGGGTGGAACGTCAACGTCCCTTCGCTCTCGGCGGAGCACCCGGCGGAGACCCTTACCTTGTGCCGAGTTTGCTCGTCGAGCTGACGTTGCTCGATGCGGGCTGGGAAGCCGCGAACCTGGGGCCCAACACCCCGTTGGAGAGCATGCGGCAAGCGGCTCAGGAGTTGAAGCCCCGACTGGTTTGGCTCTCGGTGAGCTACGTGCGCGATGTCGACGAGTTGATCGCGGGATGCCGTGCTCTCGACGCAGAGGTTCGGTCGCTCGGGGCAACTTTCGTGGTCGGCGGCCAGGCGCTGACCGAGTCGATGCGTGAAGCGATTCCTTGCACGTTTCTCGGCGAGAGCATGAGCCAATTGGCCAGTTACGTCCAGTCCTTGTATCCCCGACCGCAACGTCCTCGTCGGGGTCGTCCGCGACGATCTTCTTGATTTTTTGCGACGGGTGACCGGTCTTCACGTAGAATTCATGTGCGTGGGTTGTTCCTCCGCCACCTAAAAAACAAGGAACCCTTGCCATGTCGTGCGTTTCCGCTTCGACCCGCCGATCTGTCACCGATGATCTCGCTCAGGAGATTCGGCAGTTGAAAGAAAAGATCGGGGCGACCATTTTGGCCCACTATTACCAAGACGGCGAGATTCAAGATCTAGCTGACGTGACCGGTGATAGCTTGAAGCTGGCCCGTGCCGCGACTCGAGTCGACTCGCCGGTGATCGTTTTCTGTGGCGTGCATTTCATGGCGGAGACCGCGAAAATCTTGAATCCCACGAAGCGCGTGCTTCTGCCGGATCTCGAGGCCGGTTGTTCGTTGGCCGAGTCGTGCCCAGCGGACAAACTCGCCCGCTACCAAGAGATGTTGCGGTTGAATGGCCGACGTTTCCAAACCGTTACTTACATCAACAGCACTGCTGCCACGAAGGCTCTTTCAGATTGGATCGTGACCAGTGGCAACGCCGAGGAGGTGATTCGCCGTGTGCCCCCGGATGTCGAGATTCTTTTCGTACCGGACAAGCACTTAGGAGCGTACCTTCAGGAGGTGACGGGCCGGAAAATGATTCTTTGGGATGGTGCCTGCATCGTTCACGAAATTTTCAGCGTCCAAGACTTGCTGAAGCTGAAGAAGCAATATCCCCAGGCGAAGACGATCGCGCACCCGGAGTGTCCCGCGAACATCCGTGAACATGCCGATTTCATCGGAGGCACCGAGAACATGCTGAAGTACATTGGTCGATTCGCCGAGCCGACCGATTTTCTCGTCGCCACCGAGGCGAACATGATGTGGCAGATGCAAAGCCGATTCCCGCAGCATCGCTATCATCCGGTGCCCGGGATCACCTGCGCCTGTAATAAATGCCCCCACATGGCCCGGAACACGCTCGAAAAGCTACGCGACTGCATGGTCAACCTGGCTCCCGAGATTCACTGGCAACCGGAGTTCGACCAGGCCAAGAAGGTGCTGGAACGCAGCTTACTTCCGACCGCGCCACAGGCTCCGGCCCCCGTGGGGGATTGATCGGTTCAAAGTTGGCGTCGATCGCGTCGAACGGGGGAGTGTCCCTAGGACGCTGCGGTTGTCGGCATCGGCAATTCCTTGCTCCCCACGACGGTCAGGTTCAATCCCAATTGGATCGTCACGGGTTTGCCGGCGATGTCAACTTCCATCTTGTCATTCACATACCATCCGAGCGACCCTGTCGAGAACTCGCGGGGCACCGCCTTGAATTTTCGATCGCCGATCATGATTTCGAGGATCGGCGCTTGTGACTTGAATTCGTCGCGGCTGATTGGGCAGACAGTCTTCATTTTTGCCATGATTCCTCCTACGGCCGGACTTTTCGAGACCGCCGAATCATAACAGGACCGGTGAGACTGACAAGATGAACTCCCCGGTTGGTCCGCTCTCTCGGCTATAATGCCCGCATGACCCGCCATCACAACCAACGGATCGCCCTGAAACTTTGGCACGAACGCCATGCTGCCCCACCGGCGCCCATGACGGCCGAGGAGATGCGACAGCGTGGCTGGGATTCCGTCGACGTCGTTTTTGTGACCGGCGATGCCTACGTCGACCATCCCAGCTTCGCCATGGCCGTGCTGCATCGCGTTCTCGAAGCTGCGGGTTTCCGCGTCGCCATGCTCAGTCAACCTGATTGGCGCTCCGCCCAAGCATGGCGGCAGTTCGGCAAACCCCGGCTCTTTGTTGCTGTCAGCGCGGGAAACATGGATTCGCTGATCAACCACTATACGGCCAACAAAAAGGTCCGCAACGACGATGCCTATTCACCCGGCGGGCGCATCGGTTTGCGGCCGGACCGCGCCACTCTCGTTTATTGCCAACGCGCTCGTGAAGCGTTTCCGGGAGTGCCCGTCATCGCCGGCGGGGTCGAAGCCTCGCTGCGCCGATTGGCCCATTACGACTATTGGAGCGACACCGTTCGCCGATCGATCCTCCTCGACAGTAAAGCCGACCTCGTCGTCTTTGGCATGGGCGAGGGGCCCATCGTTGAAATCGCCCGTCGACTGGCTCTGGGTCAATCCGTCAGAGATCTGCGCGATCTCCGGGGTGTGGCCTACGCCTTGGGGGCCAGGGAGACCGCCGACTTTTTACGAAACCGGCTGAATTCCGGAGGGATCTTCCCCCCGCCGGTTCTTTTACCGAGCTACGAGGAAGTGAAAGCAGACCGATTCGCCTTCGCCGAGGCGACTCGCTTGATTCACCTGCACACCAACCCGTACAACGCCTCGCCTTTGATCCAGTTGCATGACCAACAGGCAGTGGTATGTAATCCGCCGTCGCTTCCTCTCTCGAAGGAGGAAATGGATCGAATCTACGATCTGCCTTATACTCGCCGGCCGCATCCAAGTTATCGTGAGCCCATCCCCGCTTATGAGATGATCAAAGATTCGATCACGATCATGCGAGGCTGTTTCGGCGGTTGCACATTTTGTTCGATCACCGCACATCAGGGGCGGATCATTCAATCACGCTCTCATGAGTCGGTTTTACGCGAAGTCCGCAAACTCGCGGCGGATCCCGATTTCAAAGGGATCGTGAGCGATGTGGGCGGCCCCACGGCCAACATGTATCAGATGCGGTGCACTCGACCCGAAGTCGAGGCCAAGTGTCGTCGCTTGTCGTGTGTTCATCCGACGATCTGCCGATTGTTAGGAACGGATCATGGGCCGTTGATTGAATTGTTGCAACGGGCACGAAACGAGCCGGGTATTCGTCGAATCCTGGTCTCCAGCGGCATTCGTATGGATCTCGCCCAACTCTCTCCCGAGTATGTGCGAGAGTTGGCAGCACACCACGTCGGCGGTCGACTCAAGGTTGCCCCGGAGCACACGGACTCGACCGTGTTGAATCTCATGAAGAAGCCGGCGATCGGCAACTTCGACCGCTTCGCACGAATGTTTCGTAAAGCGACCAAGAAGGCCGGCAAACCTCAGCAGTATCTCGTCCCCTATTTCATCGCAAGCCATCCAGGGTCGGATTTGCAGGCGATGATCGACCTCGCCTTGTATCTCAAGCGCCAAGGCTATCGTCCAGATCAAGTCCAGGATTTCATCCCCGCTCCGTTCGACTTGGCGACGTGCATGTATTACACGGGACTGGATCCGTGGACGAAAAAACCGGTGTCCGTCGCGAGAAACTTGAGAGACCGCAAGCTACAACGAGCTTTGATGCAGTTTTTCAAACCACAGAATTGGTTCGAGGTGCGTGAGGCGTTGCTGAAGGCAGGCCGTGCGGATCTTATCGGAGATGGATGTGATTGCTTGATTCCGTCGAAACCACCTCGAGAAGCCCTCGAAGCGCGACGCCGGCAGGCCAATCAACTCATTGAGAGCGACCACTACCACGCCGTCGACAAGCCGGCGGAGAAAAGAACTGCCGATCCACGGAGCAGAGCTGCCCCCGGTTATCGACCCGGTCGATCCCATGCCCGGCGTCGACAACGTTCCCGAAGTAGCACTCCACCGACCTCAAAATGACGATGATCTTTAAAAAGTCGGCTGAACAACACGGATCAATTCGATCCATACTTAAGGCACCAAGAACGAGCCGACCATCGTCGCTCAATAAATCTTAATCCTCCGACACTTGTCCTCGTGCCTCAATCAATCATTTATGAGACTCACTGTTGGACCATCGCCATTTTACCCTATAGGGCTTGAAGCCAAGTCTCTCTTTGAAATAGCGCACTCCATCAGCTCCGCCAATGAGGGTGTCATACATCAGCCATTGGGGTTACCATTCTTGTGTTTCATTTCGATACATTTTTTAACAATTTCGCTGATCAACAAGTACATGACACCTTTTTCAAGGTCGTCATAATGACCCAATAAACGGGCAAAGATCGCGATCTCTCCGCAGACAGGAACCTTTGCGTAGGCACGCAGGTGGCCTTCCTTATTAAAAACACCAAATATCTGCTGGAGACTATTCGCCCATGCGACAACCTTGTGTTCTTCTAAATAGCCTTCGTTCATCGGTCGCCCTTGCCTTAGGGGAGCCGACATATTGATTTCGAGAATGTCCTTAACATAGTCGGAAGGGGTAAAGATGTCGAAACGAAAACCGTCCTTCAGCGCGTGGTTTCGGTTTGTTCGGAGAGCTTGTTTCTCCTTTCCCTTCAGATAGTCGTCGAAACTGTCGGGAAGTTGAATGAGAGCCACGCCCCAAGATTTATTCCGGATAAAGAAATACTTTCGGTGCAATCGGTTGAAATAACGATAATGTCGTTGACAGTCGGGATCGCCACACATAGAAATTGTTACCTGTGGTAATCGCCTGAGCTTCTGTAGCATCGAGATCAAGTTGCGGAATTTTCTATACATAGGTTTTTCTTTCGGGGAAGAATGTGGTGGGCGGTCGGTTGCCTCGCTTTAGAAACATCTCAAGTTAATGGGCTGCCGTCCATCTCACTAGAAAATGGTCGCGACCCGGCGGCAATGAGGTCGATGCGACGCTTGGAAGACGGGGAATGGTCAACTCGGGCTGCGGCAAAAGAAGAGTGAGGCGAGCCTTTAAAGCACTCCTCAATGACGAGGCAGCCAGGTTATCGGCGGTGGGTCGGTTGCCTGTGGTATTCACGTGTGCCGTTCTTCAAGAGAGAAAGACTTTTTTGGTTAATGATTGCTCTTGTCGATCCAGTATAGCAGATCTTACGGGAGCTCGCTGGCTTTACCGCAATCGTCCACGTGGCGATGTTGAGAAGGGCCAAGGGATGCGGCAGATCGATTCACCTGTCGGCGCGAGGGTTATTCGGCATGGCAAAATCATGCCCGGTGGTTCTCCAAAGCTTGATGTTGGCATGACGGGAAGCTGGTGACGGATCATCCATCGAATGGCAGAGGCTGCTCAGATCGTCATCGCAGAACCTTCCCGAAGACGTCGCAACAGGGGGAGGTGAATCGGTCGCAAAGAGGGTCGTCAAGTTCGGGGAGAAGCCTCCGAACACGGTTTTCCCCAGTCTGAGCGATGTTCGTGGTGGGCAAAGTGTAGATTTGCGAGGGCAAGCACGTCAGCGGCCGCGGAAAACGATCCGTCCTCGGGAGAGATCGTAAGGAGAAATCTCAACCTTAACGCGGTCGCCAGGGATAATGCGGATGAAATTCTTCCGCATCCGACCCGCCACGTGAGCGATCACTTCATGACCGTTGTCTAATTCGACTCGAAACTGTGTGTTCGCAAGTGCTTCTTTGACACGGCCTTCTGCTTGAATAACCTCTTCTTTCGGCATAGCGTGTCCGCCTCGTGGAGAATTCGACCCCTGCCAACTTTAAAGGGCGCTTGCTCATTATTCTAGGGAAAATTTGTGCACCACGCCAAGAACGGGCACTGACATGTCGTTGTCGTGGGGAACAACTGTTTTCAGCAAAGCGAGGCGGAAAAGCAGAATTCCCCCACGCAACCGTTGCCCCGAGGGAGGCGGCAGCGGTCAGGCGGGGGAAACTCAAGACCGGCTCAGTCAACGATCGCTAGGATGTCGTCTTCGGTCATGATCAGGTATTCTTCAGCCCCGATCTTCACCTCGGTTCCTGCGTAGGAGGTGAATAGGACACGGTCGCCTTCCTTGACTTGGAAGGGCGCGCGTTTGCCATTCTCCAGCAGTTTGCCATCACCCAAGCTGACCACGCGGCCCTGCTTCGGTTTTTCCTTAGCACTGTCAGGCAGAACAATGCCGCCGGCGGTCGTGCTTTCGGCTTCCAATCGCTTGACCACAATCTTGTCATTGAGCGGGACAACGTTCATCGACACTTCCTCGAGGCAAAAGAGACACCAAGACATTCGGTCGAGGCGACAATCGGGCCATCCCTCGTACCGGCACCAGAACAAAACCGGTTGAGGCGCCTCCGACTCCCGACTCGCCTCGCTCAGCACTATCGGTTCGACTAGTGAATTCGATCACCGCGGAGGCGGCCCAAAGCTCGGCTGAGGGTATGCAGCACGATATTGGGGCTAACGGGTTTGGGAATCACGCTGTAGGCGTGTGCCTGAAACGCTTGACGCATCAGGAGCTCGCTGGAATCGGCGGTGATCAAAATCACCGGTAACTCCGTGTTGAATTGGCGGAGCGCTTGCAAGGCTTCCAGGCCGGTCATGTTCGGCATGTGCATGTCGAACAACGCGGCATGGATGATCTCTTGCTGGACGATTTCCAGAGCTTCCATCCCGTCCGAAGCGACCAAGGTGCGATAGCCTAAAGGGGCGACGATTTCACGCAACGCATCCCGGGCGGTGAGATCGTCGTCCGCCAACAGGATCGAATACCGTTGCTCGAACCGGGCGCCCACCATGACTCCCTCTCGGACCCGCAGAGTCCGCGGTCGATGAGCGACGCGCTCACCGCACACTCTCGGGACATCGTCCAGCAAATCGAATACCATTGGCCAAGGTCGAAGCCTCGCGTCGCTTAATCGATTGTAGCACAAATAGATGGAGCGAGTACAGGCGATCTTTTCAGCTCTACCTGGGCTGCATTCGGTGCCAGCTGATTTGCCGTCGTCTGCCAGCTTGACAGGCGACTACGGCCGGGGGGTGTTCGTCCAGAGACGTTCCGGGTCAAAGTCCTCATCATCTAATTTGACAGAGACTTGCAATCGATCGAAGTGATAATACTCGACTTCCTGACCATTGGGATCGAACGTGAGAACCAACGTCGGCACACCAATATCCTCGTCAAAGAAGTAGCGACGAAGTCCCCCGCGGGGGAGGAACGGTTCCAAGCCGGGCGGGATGATTTGCTCGACGCCTTCGACTTGCTTGCGAAACTCCGGGCGGTGAACCAGCCCCAAGTAACGAATGGCTCCGGCGTTGGCCTGTCGGCGATCGACGGCGGCCAATAAACTCGCAAATCGCTGGGCAGCTGCTCCTAACCCCACCTCCGTGACGGGATAATGCGACTTCGATCGCACGAGGGGACTTTCGAGATCGAAACTCAAGTGGCGACCGGACCCGAACAGATCTCCTTTTCCCGTTCTCAGGTGGATTTTGTTGTCGTGTTGCCCGCTGACGTAGACGATTTCCCGCCCGTGGGACTCCGGTCCGAGCCACTTCAGGTGGACACTTTGCGGGGTTCGGCGGAACTTCATCAAAATAATTTCATCCGGGTTTCGTCCATCCACGAGTTCCCGACGACGAATCCGGACCATGTAGTTGTCGAGACGGCGTTCGGCGTTGATGGCATTGAGGGTCAGGCGATGCAGGGGGGAGTCCGAGTCGTCTGGGCCGGAGAGGCGGATTTTGGCAGCGGGAATCGGAGGAGGCGGCGGGACGATGATCGGCGGGGCGTCCGTCAGAGTTAACGGTAGCGGCAACGGTTCCCCGCTCCCCCGCACCTTTTGGGGCGATCGCCAACTGAAACATCCGATGATGGCCCCCAACGACACCAGCCATACGCACCTGACCAACCTCATGTCGGTCTTTCTCCCGGCATCCCGATGTCGAAAACTCCGTGCCGGCGGAGCTATAGCCAGCCAGGAGTGATTTGAGAAGAGTGGATTCAGGCTCGACAAAAACGCAGCAGGGAGTGACGCAAGAAATACCAGGTTCCTCGAGCGGCCAAAAAGCTACACGCAGCCTTGGACCGTCGGCCACGGAGTTGCCGAAGGACTCCTTGAAGGAGTGTCGCGATGAGTTGGAGCGGAGTATCGAGGATGATGACTAGTTTGTACAAATTCAGCAGCCACGGCGAGACGCCCATTTTGCGCAGATATTTAACGTAGCCGACGGCGACGCTTTCCGATGAAAAACCGATGTTCAAGCGGGAACTGACTCGGCCGTGATGAATGATGTCCACACCGCTGATGAAGTGAATCGGCCGGCGTCGGCGGATTCGCGCGGATAATTCCAGATCCTCGCCGCCAAATACAAAATCTTCATCCCAGCCTCCGCTCTCGATGAAGACGTGGCGAGGCATCAGAACAGCCGCTCCCATCAACAGGTCCACCGGTCCGGTGTAGTTTGGGTCGTAATAATGACGGCGATACCGGCGGTATTCGCGAGCGAACAATCCTGTCCAGCGTAGTAACAGGGACCGGTGGAGCAGGGCGGCGGGGCTAGGGTGGGAGCGGTACGAGATTTGGAAGCGTCCATCGCTACCTCGCAATCTCGGGCCGAACATGCCGACCTCGGGATGCTGGTCGGCGTAGTCGAGCAGCCGACGGAGGCTGTCGGCAGGAACGACTGTGTCGTTATTGAGGAAGAGGAGGTAACGGCCCGAGGCCCGTTGAGCGGCCTTGTTGCTGGCCTTGGCGAATCCTTCGTTGGTCCGGTTCCGGATCAGGAGGACTTCGGGAAACTCACAGGCCACCATCTCCGATGCGCCATCCGCCGAGGCGTTGTCGACCACGATGACTTCCAAATGAACGCCCTGCGGCTGGCGTAACAACGACCGTAAACATTCCCGGAGCAACTCCCGACAGTTCCAATTGGCGATGCATACAGAAATATCCATCGGTCGATTCTCTCTTCAGGTTGATGAGAAGATTTCACGGCCGATCGACTCGCCCGGTCCACACGCCGCTATCCATGATCAAAATGAATTCAGCGACATTTTCCCGGTCGGCCCGGACTTCGAAGGTCAAGCCGGACAGATCCGGATGGCGGAATCGCTCCAGTGCGAGGATCAGATCATCGGAGTCCGGAGGCGGGGCGATCGTCACTCGATGCCAACCGCGGACAGCCCCAATTCCCTGCTCGTTGCGTAACTCGAATTGTCCGT
>CAKZUU010000380.1 GCA_937922175.1 uncultured Gemmataceae bacterium | reverse complement strand
GCACCACTGCTGTATCCTTGACACGTTCCGAAGCGGGGCGATACACTGAACCCATTAGCGGTTCGTTCGGACTCAGTCGGATTCAAAGTGTTAAAGTGAAGGGCGGGAGAGTCTTTTGGGGTGACGGGGCGTGAAGGCCATCATAAGCGACATTCACAGTAATCTCGAAGCGGCCCAAGCTGTGATGGCCGACATCAAATCGCTAGGCATCACCGAGGTATACTGCCTGGGCGACGTCGTCGGCTACGGTCCAAATCCACGGGAATGCGTGGACTTGGTAATGAATTGCAAGTTAGCCTTGTTGGGCAATCATGACCAAGGCGCGATGTTCGACCCGGAAGGATTCAATCCCTCGGCCGAGCGAGCCATCTTCTGGACCAGACAGCAACTTGAGCAAGCCGACGGCAATCGTGCCCAGAAGGAGAGACGCTGGGAGTTTCTCGCCGAGAGACCGCGGCAGCATCGCGAGGGCGACTTTCTCTTTGTCCACGGATCGGCCCGCAATCCTCTCAATGAGTACGTTTTCCCCGAAGACATTTACAACCAACGCAAAATGGAGAGGATCTTCGCGCTGGTCGATCGCTATTGTTTTCAGGGCCACACGCACGTCCCGGGTATTTTCACTGAGAACTTCCAGTTTTACAGCCCCGAGGACATCAACTACGAGTACAAACTGGATGGGCGGAAAACGTTGTGCAATGTGGGGGCGGTCGGTCAGCCGCGCGACGGTGACTGGCGAGCCTGTTATGTGATCCTCGACGGCGACATGATTCGCTACCGTCGCGTCGAGTACGATGTCGAAACAACGATCAAGAAGATTTATGCCGTCCCAGACCTGGAGAACTTTCTCGGCGATCGGCTTCGGGATGGGCGTTAATTCGCGTCCGCGTGTGTCCCCCTGCCGTCATCTGGACTGAAGGCGTGGCAGGATTCTGGGAACAACACAGCAACGATTGGATGGTGCTGGGATTGGTGGCGATGGTGCTCCTATCGCTCATCGTGCTGGTGCCCCAGTTGCTTCGCGCTCATTTCCGCGTGCAGGAAATGCGGCACATCGAGAGAATTCGCGGACTCGAAGTGGGAGTCCCCTTTCCGCCGACCGACGAGCGAATCCGCACGGCGGGCCGAATCGCCATTCTGGTCCCCAGCGTGGCCGTCATCGTTGCTGGGGTCGTGACCTGTTTTCTGGTCGTTTATCGCTCCGAGTTTGTCCTCGCCGTCACGATCGCCGCTTGGTGCGTCGCGGGACTAGTCAGTCTGGCAGCCATTACCGGCGGCGTCGCCCTCGTGGGACGCTTGGCTCAGTTGGAGATGGACGAGACGGAGGCCGGCAAGGACATCAACGAGTGAGTTTCGCTGGACCGGCGGACTGAGCCAGCCAAATTTGGGCGCTTGGAAACTGCTGTGTCAAAAAACGGCGTGTCCATTCCGCTCGTTCGACGTCCTCCACAATAGCAAAGATGGCCGGTCCCCACGAACTTTGTCCAACCCCGCGAATCCCTTTTAATCGCAAAAGGCCCAAGGCCTCGGCAACCGCCGGAAACGCGTATCGCCCCTTTTGAACCGATGCGAACATCTTGCCGGCCCGGGCATTCAGGTCGTAGACCACTTCGCCGAAAAGTCGGCAGTCTCGTGCGAGAAGCGCCGGAATCAACTCGAGGAGGATCAATTGACACATCGATTCGCGCGACGATGCGCTAGATTGAACCTGATCGAAAGCCCAGCGCTCGGCCTCGCCGAACCGACCTTGGCTCGGTTCAAGAAGTGCGGTGACGACCCACCAGTCCGAAGGCAGTGAGGCGTGAAACACCAACGGGGACAAAGACTCTCCACCTCGCTTGCCTCCCTCAACGATCAAACCTCCGCGTTCAAAACCATACACCCCCACCGCCGAACGGAACCCTCGACCGGTCCAACGAGCCAACTCGCTGGCGGAAATCGGCGTTTCGCTCACCGACGCCGCCATCACACGGGCCACGGCCAATTCCAACTGGGTCCCGCAACCAAATCCGGCGTGTTCCGGCGGAGCCTCATCCAGAGCGATTTCCAAAGGAGGGAAAGTGTGACTCGACTCGGAGAGGTTCTGCGAACGTCCGGCATCGGGCGACCTGATCTCCGGGAGGCTGTGTTTCAGTCGATGCACCACTCGAAGGACCCGTTCCGATAAGGGGCCGCAGACATGCCAGCTTTTCGCGGGACGCGCTCGGATCGCCAGACGGGGTTGATCGATCATCAAGCCGACTCCGCCGAATCGACGTCCCTCCGCGATGGTCTCGCCATTCGCATTGATCCAAGCGGGCGGACTGCCGACATCGAGCAGGCCGAAATGCAAACGAGCATAGGCTTGAATTTCGATCATGCCGACGTCTCGATCACGTACTCGCGGAGTTCGCGCATCGCCTGCATCTCCGCCGGACCGCCGGTTTTGGTGACGATCAGGTCCCATTTGTCGTATTCCGCAAGGATCTCGCCAAGCGAGAGAAGATGGACGCGAGTGGCGAGAATCGCAGCTTCGACCACCATGTGCTTGGCACGGTTGAAACCGAGAAACTCACGGAACCGATGGACGTGGCGGACATCGCATTCCAGGCGGACCCGTGGTTCGGAGTCATCGATCGCCACGACGCGAAACTCAAGGGCGCGACAGGTATCCTGTAGTACAAAACCTTGAATTTGCACCGCTTCCTGAACGGGAGGGAACACAGTGACTCGACCGATGGCAGCGCGAGCCAGAAGTAAGACGTCATCGGTGATATGAAAGACCCCCTCAGGATGGCGCTTCAGGTTCCCAAAGGTCTGTGACGTCGGGAAAGGGCGCAGCACCAGTCGGTGGTTGTCGGAGGTTAGGATCGGCCCCATCGGGGCCAAGTGCGGCAAGCCGTCCGGGGTGCGTGTCGTCACCAATCCCTCGACAATCATCATTCGGCCCAAACGCGGACCAAACCCGCCGCTTTGTGCAGCGTTTCTTCATATTCCCGGGCCGGGTCGGAGTCCGCGACGATCCCTCCCCCGACCGGGAATTGCAGCCAACCTCGAGCGGCAGTAAAGGTCCGAATCAGGATGTTCGTGTCCATCGCACCGTCGAAACCGATCCAACCCAAGGAGCCGCAGTAAGCCCCCCGAGCGTGAGGCTCCAGCTCCGCGATAATCTCCATGGCGCGAACCTTCGGGGCTCCCGTGACGGATCCGCCCGGAAATGCCGCCTTCAGTAAATCCAGGGGCCCGGCATCGGGCCGCAATCGTCCGCGGATCTGGGAGACCAGGTGATGCACGGTGGCATACGTTTCCAAGCCGCACAGAACCTCGACTTCCACCGAGCCGAACACGCACACCCGACCCAGATCGTTTCGTAACAGGTCGACGATCATGACGTTTTCGGCCCGATCCTTGACGCTTTCTTGCAACGCACCTCCCAAAAGGACGTCGTGTTCGGGAGTGATGCCGCGGGGACGTGTCCCTTTGATCGGCCGAGTCTCGACTTGCCCATCCGCCGACACACGCAAAAACCGCTCGGGCGAGGCACTGACGATTTGGAACTCCCCCGCGTCAAGAAAAGCCGCGAAGGGGGCCGGATTCACTCGACGCAGTCGGCAGTAGAGATCAAAAGCCGATTGAGACTGCGGAGCCAACAAGCGCTGCGCCAGATTGACCTGAAAGCAATCTCCCGCATGGGTGTATTCCACCGCCCGGGCGACCACCGCTTCAAACCCGTGTCGATCGAAATTACTCGATACTCCGGGCAGCGACGGCACCGAGTGCATGCCATACGGCTCGACAGTTCGCTCCTTCTTCCACGCCGGGCCCTCGCAACCGCGAGTCAGCCAATTTTGCACTTGTCGAATTTGGTGTTCGGCGAGGCAACGACGAGCCGCCTCGTCGTCGGCCGGCCAACCCGTGGCGACGATCCACGCCCGGCCGGCGGCATGATCCCATGCAATGGTCCAGGGGTACAATCCCAGGGCAAAATCGGGGAGATGGAATTCGTCAACCCGTTGCGGGGGCACTCGCTCGAGGCACCGGTTCAGCCCATAGCCGAACAGGCCAGCGACACCTCCCTGGAACGGGGGCAAACCCGCAAGAGGAGCCATTCGAGAGCGATGCAGCAACTCGGGCACGATCGTCCAAGGATCTTTTCCCT
>CAKZUU010000379.1 GCA_937922175.1 uncultured Gemmataceae bacterium | reverse complement strand
CGCTCCGTCGTGGGATTCGACCGAGATCGTTTCACGAAGATCATGCCCCTTCAGGTCGGCTACCGCAAGCACGGACAAGCCGGAGTCGAAATTTCCGATTGGTTACCGCACCTGGCGACGTGCGTGGACGATTTGGCGATCGTGCGGTCGATGTACACGACCGACAACGACCACAATGCCGAGTTTCAAATGCACACGGGTCGGCACGCTTTGGACGAGAAGCAACCCTGCATCGGTTCATGGATCAGCTACGGCTTGGGAAGTCTGAACGAAAACCTCCCACAATTCGTCTTTCTCGGTCGCTACAGCGACACGCGAGTGAAGCAGAATTTTCACGCCGATTACCTGGGGCCGCAGTACAACGGTGTGGAATTGTCATTGGAGCCCGGCTCGCCGCTGCCCTTTGCTCAACGGGGGCCGGGCGTGTCGGAGGCTGACCAGCGCCGACAATTCGACTTGACCCACCGGCTCAATGCGCTCGCGGCTGTCGAATACCCCGATGACGAGCAACTACGGGCCCGGATTCGTTCGTACGAATTGGCCTTCCGCATGCAAATGTCCGTTCCCGAGGCCCTTGATTTGGAACGAGAGACAGCGGAAACCCAACGACTGTACGGAATTGACAATCCGACGACGGCGCTTTACGGCCGACGGCTTTTGGCCGCTCGACGCCTCGCGGAAAGAGGCGTCCGGTACACGTTGGTCTATTTAAGCGATTTCGGCGAATGGGACTCGCACCAGAACCTCAAGACCTTGCATGCCCAATCCTGTGCGCGGATTGACAAGCCGGTGGCGGGACTCCTCAAAGACCTCAAACGCCGGGGACTGTGGGATGATGTCGTCGTCGTTTGCTGCACCGAATTCGGACGAACGCCGGCAGTGGAGAATCGCCCCGGTCTCAATGCCACGGGACGCGACCATCATCCGCATGGTTTCAGCGTGTGGTTGGCCGGAGCCGGGATCAAGCGCGGCGTGATTCACGGAGCCACGGATGAACTCGGCTTCCATGCCGTCGAACATCCGCACTACGTCACCGATTTGCACGCCACGGTTCTCCATCTGCTCGGCCTGGACCCGCATCGGCTCGACATCCCTGGCCGGCAACGACTGGACATCGATCGAGGTGAACCGATCCGCGAAATCCTGGCGTGAGGCGTGACGAGCGACTCCCATCGGCGGAACGTCATCTCGGTCAGGCGAGAATGTCACGAACGACGACCCCTGCCACGTCGGTCAAGCGGAAGTCGCGGCCATTGAAACGGTACGTGAGTCGCTTGTGATCCAGACCCAGCAAGTGCAAGATGGTGGCGTGCAGGTCGTTCACACTCACCCGGTCGACGACGGCTTTGTGCCCCAACTCATCCGTTTCGCCGTAGTGAACCCCACCTTTGACGCCGCCACCCGCGAACCAATAGGTAAAGGCATGGGGGTTGTGGTCGCGGCCCGTTCCGCCCTTTTGCACGAGGGGCAATCGGCCGAACTCGCCGCCCCAAATCACCAATGTTTCGTCGAGTAATCCTCGCGCTGCCAGGTCGGTCAGAAGGGCCGCGATCGGTTGATCCGTCTCTCCCGCAAATTGAGTGTGATTCGCGTACAAGTTCTGGTGTCCATCCCAACTGCGTTCGTTTTCCATGCCACCCGAGTAAATTTGCACAAAGCGGACGCCCCGCTCAACAAGTCGCCGAGCCATCAGACATTGCTTCGCGAAATGGGAGCAGCGAGGGTTGTCCGCGCCATACATCCGCAGGGTGGATTGCGTCTCACGGGTAATGTCCAGCGCTTCGGGAGCCGCCATTTGCATGCGGTAAGCGAGTTCAAAGCTCTCGATCCGAGCGGACCAATCAGCCTCGGCCGGATGCTGAGCTAAACGACGACCGTTGAGCTTCGCCACGAGATCAAGTTGCCGCCGTTGGGTATCGTCGGTCATTTCCGGCAACCGTCGCATGTCATCGATCGGATCGCCCTGAGGTTTCAATGCCGTGCCTTGGTAAACGCTGGGCAAGAATCCGGCCCCCCAGTTCTGCGAGTGTCCTTTGGGCACCCCGCGCCCCAGTGTGTCATACATCACGACAAAGGCCGGCAGATTTCGACTGAGCGACCCCAGCCCATACGTCACCCACGATCCGACACAGGGAAATCCCATGCGGGCAAAACCCGTGTTGATCTTGAACAAGGCCGGCGAATGGTTGTTGGAATCGGTCCAACACGAATGAATGAACGCCATCCGATCGACGTGTCGCGACAGGTTCGGAAAAATCTCTGAGACCCAAGCACCGCTTTGACCGTGCCGGGCAAACTTGAAGGGCGATTTCATGACCGGTCCGACCTGATCTCGGAAAAAGCCGGTGTTGGGATCGAAACCTTTCAGTTCCTGTCCATCCCGCTTCGCCAATTCGGGCTTGTACTCCCAGGTATCGACCTGACTGGGCCCCCCATTCATGAACAACCAAATCACGGACTTCGCCTTGGCCGAAAAGTGCGACACCTTGGGGGCCAGCGGATTCGCTTCCGCGTGGGCCGACTCCTCGTCCATCAACAGAGCCGCCAACGCGAGCAGGCCAAAGCCCCCTCCGGCCCGGGCGAGAAACTCGCGTCGCGACGCATACGCAGGCGAGGGAGGAGCAAAAAAAAGGTTTGGCGTCATGGCAGGATCCATTGAATCGTCTGACTCCTTCTAGTTTACATCAGCCCCTGGTTACGGACGACGGCTTTTCCCATGTTCGATAAATTCCGCCCTGCCACGCGGACGATAGACGAACCTCCGAAAAATCCCCCGCAAAAGTCTACTTCGCCCCGCCATACATAAGCCACGACCTCAACCTCAGAAAAACGGACAAGCGGTTCGGAGAACGGCCCAGTGGTCATCAGTGACCCCACCAATCCGCGTGGATCAGCTCAAATCGACGGCTGAGAAGGGCAAAGGACCCAGCAGCAGGCGTTACAGCCTTTCCGCCGTTCGAGCATTTCGTAGTTTTCATCCAAAGAATTGACTTTTGAATCGTTTATCGGATCAAGCCCGCCGGCTCGGGTGGGTAGAAAGGCGATGCAACGATGGCCAACAACAAGAAAGTGAATGTGGCAATCATCGGTTTGGGGTTCGGGGCAGAGTTCATCCCCATTTACAAGAACCATCCTCACGCCAACATGTACGCGATCTGTCAGAGGAATCCTGACAAACTGAAGAAGGTCGGGGACGAGTTTCAGGTCGAGAAGCGGTACACCCGTTACGACGACGTGCTCAAGGATCCGAACGTCGATTTTGTCCACATCAACACGCCGATCCCCGATCACGCGCCGATGTCGATTGCGGCCCTGAAAGCCGGCAAACATGTCATGTGCACCGTACCGATGGCCACGACGATCGAGGAATGCCGACAAATCTGCGAGTTGGTGAAAAAGACAGGGTTGAAATACATGATGGCCGAGACCGTCGTGTATAGTCGTGAATTCCTCTTCATCAAAGAAATGTATCAGAAGGGCGAACTGGGCAAAATCCAATACCTGGCCGCATCTCACCCACAGGACATGGACGGTTGGCCCGAGTATTGGGAGCGGATGATTCCGATGCACTATGCGACGCACGTGGTCAGTCCCTGCTTGGGGCTGATGGATCAGCGGGCGGAATACGTCTCCTGCTTTGGCTCCGGCACCGTGCGCGAGGACATTCAGAAGAAATCGGGCAATAAGTTCGCCGTCGAGTCGTGCCACATCAAAATCAAGGATTCCGATGTCGCCTGCCACATCTGGCGCTTTCTGTACGATGTGGCCCGGCAATATCGGGAGAGCTTCGATGTGTACGGAACCAAGAAGAGTTTCGAGTGGACGCTGATCGAGCATGAGCCGCACGTCATTCACACGGCAAAGAAGCCCGAGCCGGAGATCCCGACCAAGGTCACCGTGCCGGACTACGCCCATTTGCTCCCGGAGCCGATTCGCCGCTTCACCCTGCCCCAAGAAATTCACGATGCCCAACATTTGAGCTTCATCCAAGGCGGCGGTCACGGTGGCTCCCACCCGCACCTGGTGCACGAATTCGTGTCAGCCCTCGTCGAGAACCGCGACCCGTGGCCCAATGCCCCTCGCAGTGCCAACTGGACCTGCGTGGGCATCTGCGCTCACGAGTCGGCGGTCAAGGGTGGCGAAATCGTGCGGCTCCCCGAGTTCACTCTCGAATAGACCGCCCCTCTCGATTTCTCTGTCCCCAACGACGGTGAGTGCGTTACAATGCAACGGCGCGGGGCCATGATGCTCCAAGGCCAACAGGGCGCCGCGCCGGGATAATGTGAGATGAAACGCACCGCTTTCACCTTGATCGAACTGCTCGTGGTCATTGCCCTGATGGCCATCCTCATCGGGCTGATCCTCCCCGCTGTCCAAAAGGTGCGTGAGGCCGCTGCTCGCGCCCAGTGTCAGAACAACCTCAAACAAATGGGCCTGGCCTTGCACCACCATCACGATGTCTTCGGTCACTTCCCGCCCGGATTGACGGTCAAGGGCACCGACAACTTGGAGATGGGCACATTCAGCGGTTTCATCCCGCTGCTGCCTTTCATGGAGCAGGAGAATTGGTATCGACAATGGGATGCCGATCAATTGTGGTATCTGCCACCCAACGACCGAATCGTGGGAGTCGAGGTCAAAATCTTTTACTGCCCGAGCAATCGAAGCGGCGGGACGGTCGATATGACCTATCTTCGTCTGCTGTCGGGTCGAGCGATCCCTGATCCGGCGGCGACGGATTATCTGTTGTGTAAGGGGGCCAATGCCGCTCTCTGCGAACGCAACCAAATTCCACCGGCGGGTCGAGGAGTCTTCGACGTGAACACCCGGACGAGACTCGTCGAGATCCGAGATGGTTCCAGCAGCACGTTTGCCATCGGCGAAGGGGCTGGCAACAATCCTCGTTTCCGCCTGCGGGATTGGTACCACGACACGCAACCGTCGACGAACCTCCGACCCGGACAGTCGGGACTGATCGACCAGAGCTGGTCCTGCGGGCCGACGGCAACGGCCGCTCTGAACTCCTTGGGCACCTTGCACGGATCGTCGCTTGGGGTCACCGCGCTGCGAGGGGGGCACCTCGATCCCTTCGATGAACCAATGAACAACCGCTTGGCTCTGCCTGCATTCGATTTTAACCACGGCTGTGTCAATGCCGGCACCGCCCCGGGCACCTACGACATGTTCGCGGGGTTTCGTAGCATGCACCCCGGCGGCTGTCACTTCCTCTTTTGCGATGGCAGCGTTCGTTTCCTCCGCGATTCAATCGACCCGGTCACATATCGGGCGCTGTCCACTCTCGCGGGGGGTGAGGTAGCCTCTCATGACTGATGCCACGGGGTGGGACGGCTGGAAGTTTCACCTCCCCATCCGCGTCCTGCCAGATCATCTCGATCCCCAAGGACACGTCAATAATGTCTCATTTGTTCGATTCATCCAAGATGCCGCCGTCGCACATTGGTTGGCGGCCGCGCCACCGGATTGGCACAACAGCATCGCCTGGGTCGTCCGACGACATGAAATCGACTACCTTCGACCGGCTTTTCTCGGCGAGGAATTGACCGTC
>CAKZUU010000378.1 GCA_937922175.1 uncultured Gemmataceae bacterium | reverse complement strand
CTGGTTCGCCCTCAACGCGGTTTCAACCGGGTTCCGCGCGATTCGGACTTTCGGCTCTGCGCTGTCGGACAGTCGCAGCGCAGCGGACATTCGCCGCAGCTCGGTTCCTCGGCCCAGCAGAATTCGTTTGCCAGCCGGCTGAGACCCTCGTTGAACAGCGGGCCTCTCGACTTGGGGATCAAATGTTCGATCGACGCCCGGAGCGACTCGACATCGTCGTCGACGTCATCGACCAATGCGAGCCGCTTCAGGCATCGGATCGACGGGGGATCCAACGGAAGGGCGTGTCCCCCCAAGGCTCGCTGGACCGTCCAGGCGATCGCGAAATCCGTCGCATCTTCAAACTTATCTTGCAGCGTCTTGATCGCGTTTCTCAGACCTTTCTTGGCAATGTCGTCGAGGCTGAAGCAAAACTCCCTCTCGAACACTGCTTGAAGGATGCCGATGACGCGAGCGGCTTTCTCCGCTGCCCCCGGCAAATCCTCGAGGGCTCGTTCGATTTCTCCTACTTCGCTGACGCGGATCTCGTTCCAGTCGAAAAAACGGGTTTGCAGATTGTCGAAGGCACGGTCGGCTTGTTCGCCGGTCGCCCCCTCGCGCAAAATGCCGTACACGAGCGTCTCTAATACCGGACGCTGGGGTGTCGGCGGAACCTCATAGCGACGGCGCAGCACGTTGAGCACTTGCTGCAAGACTTGCTGTTTGTTGGTAAACGTGGCCATAAAGCGTCGATCTCCGCGAAACTCCTGCGGATCAATCCAACCGTGGCTCCGCCGATCCGTCGGCGGCGTCGGATTGCCATGCCTCATCGCTGTTCTCGACGTCGACGGGGGTGTCTGAGTGCCCCGACGATTGCCCCGACTCGCCCAGCGCTTCTTTGATCAGGCGGCTCACTTCCATGCTGTTTTTGACACCCTTGTCGATCTCAAAGCGGATGACCGGAGTCGTGCGGGTCTGCAACCGATCCGCGAGGCGCGATTGGATGAACCCGGCGGCATGTTTCAGCCCGTGCAGGCACAACGATTGCTCGGCTGGGCTGCCCATGATCGTCACGAACACCCGGGCGTAATGCAAATCGCTGGACACTTCGGCTCGCGTCACCGTCACTCCTTTGACTCGGGGATCTTTCAGCCGAAACAAGATGGTCTCGCTGGCAACTTCACGAATTACTTCGCTGACCCGGGCCAGTCGATACGATTTCATCGCGACCCTCCGAAGTCGTTCTGACGTCGAGCGAACCGAATCAGTCCCACTCTGAGTTCACAAACTCAGCGACGGGATGGCGACGTAAGGCCTCAGCTATGCGATGCAAAACGTCGCGGACATGTTTCCCGTCCCAACCGACGGCGGCGAATCCCAACTCGGCGACGCGCGGGTTTTCCAATTCGCCGACCTCAGCCGCCGACACGTTGAATTCACCCCGCAACCGCTCCAGAATGCTACGCACCACCTGACGCTTCTCTTTGAGCGTGCGCGCTTCGCGGATGAGCAGCCGGACCTTCAACGAACTGACGGTCATGTTCGCCCAACGAGGGATTGTCGCTGCGGACGTCGGTCTCGGACCGTCCTCCGACAAGGTGTTCGGGCCAGGCCGATCGTCGGCTATTCCTGTCTCCGTTCCTCCTGGATTGCTCGACGGTGTTCCATCACTTTTCCGTCAGGGTCGTTTTGTGTCAACGCCGAGTCATCGATCGTCGATCATGCTTCAGAGCGTTCGCTTGACCTGCTCGATTCGGTACGCTTCAATCACGTCGCCGACTTTGACGTCGTCGTAGCCGGCGATCTTCAGACCGCATTCGAAGCCTTCGCGAACTTCCGAGGCGTCTTCTTTGAAGCGTTTGAGCGATTCCAGAGAGGCCGTCTTCTCCGCCGGCGGATAGACGACCACACCTTCGCGGATGACTCGGACTTTGGCGGAACGTTCGATGATCCCTTGCGTGACGCGGCACCCGGCGACGGTCCCCACTTTGCTGATTTTGAACGTTTCGCGGACGACGGCACGGCCCAGATGAATCACCTCTTCGCGCGGCTTGAGTCGGCCTTCGAGGGCCTTCTTAATGTCGTCTTTGAGATTGTAAATGATGTTGTACTCGCGGATCTGGATACCGCGGGCCTCGGCCAAGGCTCGAGCCTGGTCATCGGGTACGGCGTTGAAGCCGATGATGATGGTATCTTCCGGACTGGTCAGGGCGAGTTGGACATCGCTTTCCGTGATCGCTCCGATGCCGGTGTGGAGCAAACGGACGCGGACCTCGTCGTGTTTGAGTTTCTCCAGTTCGGCGCGGATGGCTTCGATGGAGCCACGGAAGTCCGCCTTGAGAATGATTTTCAGCTCCGCGACTTTCTTCTGGGCCAATGACTCCAAGGTCATGGCCGAGGTCTTGGCCAAGGAGCTTTCGATCCGTTTTTCGCGGCGTTTTTCGGCGATTTCGCGAGCCACGCTCAGTTCGGGGACCACGTGGAAACTGTCGCCGGCGTCGGGAACTTCGTCCAAGCCCGTGATGCGAACCGGCACGCTCGGACCGGCGTCGTTGATCGGCCGGCCCAAGTCGTCATACATGGCGCGGACACGTCCGTAACTCCCGCCGCAAAGCACCACATCGCCCCGGTGCAGGGTGCCCTGCTGCACGAGCAACGTCACGTACACGCCCTCCTCGCCCACTTTGGACGCCTCCAAGCAAGTCCCGCTGGCTGCTTTGTTCGGATTGGCTTTGAGTTCGCGCAGTTCAGCGACGACGAGGATTTGCTCGAGCAAATCATCGACGCCGCGGGCAATCTTCCAGTTCTCACTGTCTTTCTCTTTGACCAACGCCGTCTCGACAAAGGGTGTGTCGCCCCCTTGCGTATCGGGGAGGATATTGAGGGCATACAACTGGTTGCGCGTTCGGGTCACATTCGCATTGGGCATGTCCGTCTTGGTGATGCAGACCACCAGAGGCACGCCGGAGGCGCGGGCGTGACTAATCGCCTCTTCGGTTTGCGGCATTACACCGTCCGTCGCCGCCACCACGATGACGGCAATGTCCGTGACCTGCGCCCCACGTGCCCGCATCTTGGTGAAGGCTTCGTGACCCGGTGTGTCGATGAAGGTAATCGGCTTGCCGTCGTGCATCACCCGCCAAGCACGAATGACTTGGGTAATCCCGCCCGCTTCCGTGTCGACCACGTTGGAATGACGAATATAGTCCAGCAGCGTCGTCTTGCCATGATCCACATGCCCCATGATCGTGACCACCGGAGCACGGGGCACCAGATTCTCTTCGGCATCGCTTTCGGCATGCGACGCGATCAATCGCTCTTCCGCCGATTGCGCCCGACGCACTTCTAATTCGACGTTCGCTTCCAAGGCAACGGTCTCGGCCAGCTCGGTGTCGATGACCGAGTTGATGGTGATGCCTTTCGGCGCTCCCAATTCCATGAGCTGGAACAATAATTTTCCGACTTTCCAGCCAATCGCTTCGGACAAGGCGCGGACGGTGATCGGCTCGTCGATGGGAACTTTGCCTGTGCGAGGAACCGTTCCGGTCGGGCGTTGTTTGGTCCGAGCGTGGAGTTTCCGCCGGCGAATCCTTTCGTCCTCGTCGGCCACTTCCACTTGGCCGTCGGTCGTGATGGTGACCGAGACGCGAGCCTTTCGTTGTTCGGCTCGCTCTTTGCGGCGGGCATGACGATCAGCTCGGCCAGGGATCGCACCGGACTCCCCGCCACGACGCGGTTGCCTCTCCTCGTCGTCTTCGTCCACTTCCAAAGGAGCGGCCGTTTCCGCCGTCTTTGAAATGACCCGCTTGACCTCCTCCTTGTTCTCGGTGCGGGAGATCTTCCGCATCTGATCTTCGGTCAACCGGGTGATCGGGGCGATCACGTTTTCTTTGGGCTTTTCGCCCATGAGCTTTCCGAGCAGCTTCTCGCGCAAGCTCGGAGTCGGAACCGGTTTAGCTGTCCCTGCGGCACTCCCACCCAATGGGCGGATGCCCGGACGGGCGGCACGTCGGACGATCTGCGGGCCAGTTGGGTGGGGCGTACTCGCCGGCTCCGTCTTTGGGGGCGACGGGGAGGCGGGCGGGGGGGACGATCCTGCCGAACTCGATGCTCCCGGCGTGGCCGGGGTCGCCGGCGTCCCCTGCTGGGCGGCCGGTGGGCTGACCGCCGTTGCCGGGCGTCGGGATGGGGGACGCAACTCGCGAATGCGACTGGGCTGAGCCGGCAGAATTGGCCGGACCGGTGTGACCGGCGAGATCGACGGACCGGGACGTGCCGAGGCCGGATCATTCGACGGAACTGCTGACGGAACCCCCAACGAAGCCGGGGGAGAGGCCGTCGGAGGCGTCGTCAACCCCGCGGCAACTTTGGGCTCTTGTGTTGGTGGTGGGGGAATTTTCGCTTCAACGGGCACCGTTTCCTGAGCAAGAGGGGAAATGTTCGTCGGCTCGACAGTTTCTTTGGTCGAATCCGATTCTTCGATTTCTCCTGCCGAAATCGTCTCCGAAGTGACCTCCCCCTCTGAGATGACGGCTGCGGCCGCCGAGGGCA
>CAKZUU010000377.1 GCA_937922175.1 uncultured Gemmataceae bacterium | reverse complement strand
AGCGCTCGGCCCCGCTGATCATTCGGAAATCATGAAACCGACAAATCCTCAGCTTCCCGTGATTGCCGCCGCCCGCTGGATGCGATGGTGCCTCGTCGCTGCGGGGATTTACAACCTCGTATGGGGTACCTCCGTGATCGCCTGGCCCCATCTCATGTTCGATTCAATCGGCGTGGAACGTCTGAACCACCCCTCCGTTTGGCAAGGCGTCGGCATGATCGTCGGCTTGTATGGGCTCGGCTATCTTGTGGCCTCGCGCGATCATCGAACTCATTGGCCCGTTGTCCTGGTCGGCTTCTTGGGCAAGGTATTCGGCCCCATCGGCTTCGTTTGGTCTTGGCGAAACGGCGACCTTCCCGGCAGCTGGGTTTGGGTCATCGTCTTCAATGACCTGATCTGGCTAATTCCGTTCGGTCTGATCCTGGTCGCTGCGGTCCGTCATCATCTCGGTCCCCATCCGACTCGCTGCTGGTTCGTGCATCAAAGTCGAATCGCGGCGCCGCCGGCAGAGGTCTTCGCCTTTCACGAGCATCCCGATGCCTTGCGATGGCTGATTCCCCCGTGGGAGCCTGTGACACCCGTTGAGCCACCCACGTCGTTGCAGGTGGGCAGCCGAGTCGTGCTCGAAGGTCGGATCGGTGGGGTGCGACTTCGCTGGATGGCGCTGCACACAGAGTACGCCCCCCCGACCGAGTTCGCCGACATCCAGGTGTCCGGACCGTTCAAGCACTGGCATCATCGGCATCGATTTCTCGAGGACGAGAGAGGCGGGACGCTGCTTCGGGATGAGGTTGAGTACGAGCTCCCGGGTGGGCTGCTGAGTCGATGGCTCTTCAACGGCTGGGTGCAAGCGAAGCTGCGCCGGATGTTCCACTACCGCCACGAGACCACCCGTCGCATGGTCGAGTCAGGCTCGTGGCGCGAAAGCCATCCCCTTAGCCATGTAACCGCTTGAGAAACTGTTCGGCCACCTCGAGGAGCTTTGGCAGGCGACCGCGCAGGCAATCTCGCTGCCGGACGATGACGGCCATTCGCGGGTTTTGGATGAGAAACTCAGCATGGCGGTCGATGAACCGCCAGTAGAGGGCGTCCCAGATGTGACACCACGGGCCGCGATGAAAATCACTCATCCGCAGGATATAACTCGATCCGCTGATATACGGCTTGGTGGTGATTTCGCCTCCGTCGGCGAATTGGCTCATGCCGTAAACGTTCGGCACCATCACCCAGTCGTAAGCATCTATGAACAGTTCCATGAACCAGCGATAGACGGCATCGGGGTGGATGTCGCACAGGAGCATGAAATTGCCCAGAACCATCAATCGCTCGATGTGATGGCAGTAGCCCGTGCGGAGGACGCGGCGGATGACATGATCGACAGGGTCAATGCCGGTGGTGGCATCATAAAAGGCCGCAGGCATCGGCTGAGTCAGCCGCCAGAAGTTTCGGCAGCGTTGGCGACGGCCACGAGTCAGGTACACCATTCGGATGTATTCGCGCCAACCCATCACCTGCCGCACAAAACCCTCGAGCGAATTGAGGGGGACCCGACCTTGGTAGCTCAACGCTGCGTCCAGGACCTGCCGCGGCGACAACAACCCGATATTCAGCATCGGCGTCAGGCGCGAGTGGAACAGCAAATCGTGTTTGCAACTGATGGCATCTTCATAATCACCGAAACCACCCAGACGGTGCTCCATAAAATCGCGTAACCAAGCGTCGGCCGTCACACGATCGATGGGGTATTCGAACTCGGCATCGTCTCCCAAGGCGTCAGGGAAATCGCGTCTGACCGACCGGCGAGCGTTCGGAACGACCTTGGGTTCGACAGTTCGAGGCGGATCTGGGATCGACACATGTCGGGGCAACCGCTTGCGATTTTCCGGATCGAAACTCCATCGACCGCCGAGCGGGCGCTTGCCGGTGTCCAGCAGGATGTTCAATCGCCGCCTCTGGGCGATGTAGAACTCCGTGAAGAAAAGACGCGGGTGGTCATGGACAAACGAGTTGATAACCGAGCGGGGCGTCAAGAAATACGGATCGTCGAGGACATCGGCCGAGATCCCGTGGCGTTGCAGGCCTTCGGCAAGGCGTTGACTCAGCCAATCGTCGCAGGGATCGACATAGCGCACGTGCTTGATCCGCTGCTGCCTCAGCCAGCCGGCGAGAGCGGCGGTGTCGGGGAGCTGAGTCGATTCAACCAAACGGACCCGCCAACCTCGGTCGCGTAGGCGCTGGGCGTAACGACTCATCGAGGCACGATGCAGGATCAGTTTTTTTCGATGGAACCGGTATTGCGAGAAAAGCAACGGTTCCTCGACAAGAATCGCTTGTTGGGCATCTTTCAGGGCCGGATGATCGTCGAAGAGTTGATGGGGGAAAATCAAAGCGGCGTGGCTCATGGTTGGAGAATTCGCTCCGAAATGGTAACATGGCGGAAGGAAATGTCGGCAATGGGCCCTCGTGCCATGAATTCGCCACCACTGCCAACGATTTCAACTTCGCCGAGGTATCCATTCGAGGTGGGGCGTGATCAACGACGAAGGTAACGGAAAGCCTCGGCGGAAGGGCTGGGTCTGGTTGGCATTCGCGTTGCTTGAGGTTGCCCCCGCTGTCGCTGCCGATCGCCCCGATATCGAGGCACTCTGGCGCGAGGCCGCTGTTCGCGAGCGGGAACACCGTTGGCATGACGCTGCCGAAGCCTATTGGAAGTTGCTGCGACTTGGGGAAACATCTCCCAGCACCCGCCAACATTATCTGCACTGCCGCCGTCGAGTGCAGCTTCAGTATCGCCATGCCGACCCCGCTTATCGACAGAACGTCCGCGAGCTTTCTTTGAGCAAAGCTCTTCTCGCCTGCACCAAGGCGTGGACTCTGATCCAAGATCAGTATGTCGATCGCGTCGGTGCGGCCACTTTGTTTCGCTTGGGTCTGGAAGAGTTGGATTTCGCTTTGCAAGACGAGGGATTCCGGCGCATTTACGCGCCTGACATCTCGGCAGCTCAATGGTTGAGTGTCCTCGCCGACCTTCAGACCGAATGGGCGCAGACCAATCCCGATCAATTGGAGGAGTTACGCGCCACGGTGCGAGCCATCGCTCTGTCGCTGCAACGATCCCTCGGAATCAAACCGAGTGTGGTGGCGATGGAGTTTCTCTGCGGCGCTTGCA
>CAKZUU010000376.1 GCA_937922175.1 uncultured Gemmataceae bacterium | reverse complement strand
GCCGATACCCCATTCCATTTCTTCGCGGATCATCACCCCGAGTTGGCACGGCAGATCGCGAAGGGACGCTTTCATTACCTGTGCCAATTCGCCAGCTTTGCCGCGGGAGGCAACCAAGGATTGTATCACCAGCCGCACGATCCCTCGACGTTTCACCTTTGCAAACTGGATTGGTCACAACGGGAGAAACATCGCACAAGTTATCTCCTCCATGCGGACCTGTTAAAACTTCGGCGGTCCGATTCGGTGTTGTCACAGCCGAGGCGAGACCGGATTGACGGAGCCTTGTTGGGGGACGAGACGTTCGCGGTTCGATGGTTCGCGGACGATGGGCAAGATCGACTGCTGCTTGTCAATCTTGGTCCCGATCGGTCGCTCTCACCGGTCGCGGAACCGTTGCTCGCGCCACCGCGCCATCAGGAGTGGCAGCTGATATGGTCAAGCGAAGAGCCGCGATACGGAGGTGAGGGGACTCCACCGATTGAAGGCGTTCGTTTGGGAGTGCTTCGGGCCGAGTCTGCGATGCTCCTAGCTCCGCGCGTGATTGAGTTTTCGGGGCAGCCCGACCGGGGCAGGGTGTCAGCGGATTCAGGAACGGGTCGATAACGGGGTGTCCAAGAAGCTGTCCGAGGCACTTCTCATATATAACGATCGGCAAGGCGATACGACCCGGATCGCCCGGTCTTTGTTGCGACGGCCCGAGTCGCTGCCCAAGGGGGGGATGCCTGGGCGCGAAGGAGGTCGGGATGAGCATATCGGTACGATGTCCATCATGCGGCAAGACGATGCGGGTGCCGGACGAAGCGGCGAGCCGGTCGATTCGTTGCCGCTACTGCCACCAGCCATTCACCGCTCGCTCGGACGATTCCGCCGGCGAGAGGCGGTTAAATCTGCCCATCATCGTGGCAGGAATCCTTTTTCTTCTCGGATTAATTGCCGTCATTCTGCGGTTGGCGGGGGTATGGTAAGCCTTCCGGAGGCTCAGGCGCCGGTAGCGCCACGCCGTCCTCGGAATGAAGGCGAGATCTTGAGCTATCGACAGCCGGGGCACGCGATGATCGCTTCGAGCTGATCCTCGAAGCTGCCGGAGGAAGAATCCTTCGTTGTCCTCGGTTTCGGTCCGAAAGGAGTGAGAAGCCTACTATGCGCGTTTGGCCGGGAAAACCCTATCCACTTGGGGCGACTTGGGATGGTGCCGGTGTCAATTTCGCGTTGTTCTCCGAAAATGCGGAGAAGGTGGAGCTCTGCCTGTTCGATGAACCGTCTGCGGTTCGAGAGTCTCATCGCATTCCGTTGACCGAGCAGACGGACCTGGTCTGGCACTGCTACTTGCCCGACGTGGTGCCGGGCCAGTTGTATGGTTATCGAGTTTACGGTCCGTACGAGCCGGAGAAAGGTCACCGCTTCAATCCCAACAAGGTGCTGTTGGACCCGTATGCTCGGCTGATCGGCCGGGAACTCCGCTGGGATGATTCGCTGTTTGGCTATGAGGTCGGCAAAGACGACCGGAAGATCGATCCGCGGGACAACGCCGCCTTCGCCCCGCTGGCCGCTGTCGTCGACGATGCCTTTACTTGGGGAGACGATCGCCCCCCTCAGACTCCCTGGCACAAAACGTTGATCTACGAATTGCACGTCAAGGGATTCACGAAGAAAATGCCCGGAGTTCCGGAGAAGCTGCGCGGCACATTCGCCGGGCTTTCCTCTGATGCGGCCATCCGACATTTGAAAGAGCTCGGCGTGACCGCCGTCGAGCTCCTCCCGGTGCATCATCGGCTCAACGATCGCCATCTGGTCGAGCGCGGTCTCAGCAATTATTGGGGGTACAACACCCTGTCCTATTTTGCCGTGGACACCCGCTTCGCGAACGGCGATTCGCGGCAAGCGGTCCAGCAATTCAAGATGATGGTGCGAGCGCTCCATGCCGCGGGAATCGAGGTCATCCTGGATGTTGTCTACAACCACACCGCCGAGGGAAACCATCTTGGCCCGACGCTCTCTTGGCGCGGCATCGACAACGCGAGTTACTATCATCTGGTGGCGGATCAGCCGCGGTATTACATGGATTTTACCGGCTGCGGGAATACCCTCAATATGCGCCATCCCCGTGTCTTGCAACTCATCATGGACAGCTTGCGGTATTTCGTGCTCGAAATGCGAGTGGATGGCTTCCGCTTCGATCTGGCGTCAACCTTGGCGCGGGAACTGTTTGAAGTGGACAAGCTCGGCTCGTTCTTCGACATCATCCGGCAAGATCCCGTCTTGAATCGTGTCAAACTCATCGCCGAGCCGTGGGACGTCGGCCCGGGCGGCTATCAAGTGGGCGGGTTCCCGCCCGGGTGGACGGAATGGAATGGCAAGTACCGCGATAGCATTCGTAAATTCTGGAAAGGCGACGGCGGTCTGGCGAGTGAGTTCGCGACGCGGCTGGCCGGATCCAGCGATCTCTACCAACACACCGGACGACTGCCTCATGCCAGCATCAATTTCATCACCTGCCACGATGGTTTCACCTTGCAAGATCTCGTCAGCTACAACCAAAAACATAATGAGGCCAACGGGGAGAATAACCAAGACGGCACGAACGACAACAATTCGTGGAACTGCGGCGTCGAAGGTCCCACCGATGATCCCGCCATCGTTGCCCTGCGTGAACAGCAGAAGAGGAATTTTGTGGCCACTCTTCTCTTCAGCCAGGGAGTGCCCATGCTGCTCGCCGGCGACGAACTCAGCCACACCCAACAGGGCAACAACAATACGTATTGCCAGGATAACGACTTAACCTGGTTGGATTGGGACCTCGATGAACGACGCCAGGCGTTCCTCGACTTCGTCAAGCGTGTCTCGCACATCTGGCGGACGAACCCCGTGTTCCAGCGACGGAAGTTTTTTCTGGGCCGCTCGATCCGGGGCGAGGGTATCAAAGACATCTCATGGTTCAGTCCCGACGGGGGCGAAATGACGGATGAAGCGTGGAACGCGGGCTTCATCAAATGTCTGGGCATGCGTCTGGCCGGCGATTTGATCGGCGATGTCGATGAACGGGGGCAAAAAGTCGTCGGCGATACGATGTTGCTCCTTTACAACGCTCACCACGAGGCGATTCCCTTCACCCTGCCGGCCGTCGCTCCGGGCCAGCGTTGGGAGGTCATGCTCGACACGACCCGACCGGCGGAGACGGAGCCGATGCGCCGGATGGAAGGCTTGCAAGCGTACCCCCTGCAAGGCCGCTCCGTCGTCCTTTGCCGTGTCGTCGGCGAAGGTCGCGGCCAGCCCCACCCTGCCGTCCAACGCTCCGAGCCGGATGGGCTCGGTTGATCGGAGCCTGACACGTGATTCCGCCTGTGCCGCCCATCGTGAATCGCGGGCTGAGTCGTGACCGCGACAGAGCGCTTGAGGTCGCGAGTGCGTCGAGTCGCCACCGTGGGGCTCGGGTTGAGGGTTGTCCCTTTCGGGAGTCGAACTGATGCGCGATCCACTGGATGTTCTCCTGGAGCAGACGTGGAACCTGGTCTCCGACCGCCAGACCCGACCAGAGGCGACGTATCGCTTGCAGTTCTGCCGTGAGTTCTCGTTTCGCGAGGCACTTCAGGTCACTCCTTACCTTGCCGAATTGGGCATCACTCATGTGTACGCCTCGCCCTATTTGAAAGCACGACCGGGGAGTCGCCACGGGTACGACATCGTCGATCATCGTCAGATCAACCACGAGGTTGGCTCGGAGGAGGATCGGGCAGCTTGGGTTCAGTCGCTGCGCGCATCGGGTTTGGGGCAGATTCTCGATGTGGTTCCGAACCACATGGGGTTGGGCAACGACAACGAATGGTGGCAGGACGTCCTGGAGAACGGGCCAGCGTCGCCTTACGCCATCTTCTTCGACATCGACTGGTTCTCGCCGGCGCGGCCCGAGTTGCGTGGGAAGGTGCTGTTGCCCGTGCTGGGCGCTCCGTACGGCGAGGTTCTGGAATCGCAACAATTGATCTTGCAGTTTCAGCAAGGGGCGTTTTTCCTCAGTTACTTTGAACATCGCTTTCCGCTGGCTCCTCGAAGCTACGAGGTCATCCTCGCCCATCGTTTGGACGAGTTGGAGAAGACACTTCCCCCCGATCATCCCGGATTGTTGGAGTGGCACAGCATCTTGACGGCGATTCGACATCTGCCCGATCGGTTGGAGACGGAGCCGGTCCGGATCGCCGAAGGTTTACGCGAGAAAGAGGTCATCAAGCGCCGGTTGGCCGCGCTGGTGGAAGATCAACCGATCCTGCGCGATCACCTCGAGTCGATTGTGAAGGAATTCAATGGCGTCGAGGGGAATCCTCGGAGCTTCGACCGCCTGGACCGGCTGTTGGATGAACAGGCGTATCGGCTGTCGTTTTGGCGAGTCGCCGCTGACGAAATCAACTACCGCCGCTTTTTCGACATCAACGAATTGGCCGCCATCAGTACCGAACGCGAGGAGGTGTTTCAGGCGACGCACGGGTTGATCTTGCAGTGGCTTGCGGATGGATCGGTCGACGGTTTACGCATCGACCATGTGGATGGGTTGTACGATCCGCGACAGTACCTAGACCGGCTGCAAGAGTGTTACCTCCTTGCGGCCGCGAAGCGACTGCGGGATTCGGAGCCGGCGTTTCGAGAGTTGGATTGGTCCGCATTGGAAGGTCCGTTGCGGGAACGTCTCTCAGACATGCTGCGCGACAGCCGGTCGCGTCAGGAGCCGCCGCCCCTTTATGTCGTCGTCGAGAAGATCGTCAGTGGTGACGAGCGGATTCCTGCCGATTGGGCCGTGTACGGCACGACGGGGTACGAGTTTCTCAACCATGTCAATGGCCTGTTCGTCGCTCCGAATCGGGAATCGTTCACTCGACTGTATCATGCTTATCTCGGCGATGACCCCCGGTTCGGCGAAGTGGCCTATTTGTCCAAGCGATTGGTTTTGCAATCGGCGATGTCCAGCGAGTTGCAAATGCTGGCCCATCAGTTGGATCGGCTGGCTCAGAAACATCGCTGGTCCCGAGATTTCACCAGGAACACGCTGCGACACGTGTTGCGCGAGGTCATCGCTCACTTCCCCGTCTATCGAACTTACATCGGCGAGGGCGAAGTTCATGAGACGGATCGACGGGCCATCCTCCGCGCTCTTCGCGGGGCCAAACAGCGGAATCCGGCCACGTCGTCGTCGTTGTTCGAGTTCGTTCGTCGAACCCTGTTGCAAGAACCGATTCACCCGACCGCGACCGACCCCGAACTGGCTCTCGAACAGCGGCGATTCGTCGGGAAGTTTCAACAAGTCACGTCGCCGGTGTTGGCCAAAGGCATCGAAGACACTGCCTTCTACCGTTTTAATCGGCTGTTATCGTTGAACGAAGTCGGAAGCGATCCCGACCGCTTCGGCCTCAGCCCCGTTCAGTTGCATCGCTTTTTTCTGGAACGCCAACGTGCCTGGCCTTGGGCGCTCTCGACGACGGCGACCCACGACACCAAGCGGGGCGAGGATGTGCGCGCTCGCTTGAACGTTCTCTCCGAGATCCCCGACGCGTGGGCCGCCGCCATTCGTCGCTGGCGCGAGTGGAATCAACCGCATCGGCTCGTCCTCGATGAGTTGGAAGTCCCCGATGCCAACGAGGAATACTTCCTCTACCAGACTCTCGTCGGTGCCTGGCCGATCGAGGATTTCGCCCCGTCGCCCGACTCGACGGATCTCGACGCCGTGCCGATGTCCGCCGCGATCCGGGACTCCTTTTTAGGCCGGATTCACGAGTACATGTCGAAATCGCTCAACGAAGCCAAAGTCCATAGCAGCTGGATCAACCCGGATCCAGAGTATGATGCGGCGGTTCGGCGGTTCATTTCCGGCATTCTCGATCCAGGGAAAAGCCCGGAGTTCTTCAGCGACATTCGCCGTTTTGCCCGATGGGTCAGCCATTGGGGTTGTTTTAATTCGCTTTCGCAGGTTGTTTTGAAACTCACCGCTCCGGGAGTTCCCGACATTTATCAGGGGACGGAAGATTGGGACCTGAGCTTGGTCGATCCGGACAATCGTCGGTTGGTCGATTACGAACGACGGGTCCGGCGGTTGCGTCAACTCCAGCACGATGCCTCGAGAGACCTCGTTGTCTTGTGTCGCGAACTGTTGAGCCGAAAGGAAGATGGCCGGATCAAACTGTACGTCATTTGGCGGTGTTTGCAAGCGCGTCGTCGTTACCCGGGGTTATTCACCGTGGGAGAATATGTCCCGTTGGAGGTTGACGGCCAACGGAGTGAACAGGTGTTCGCTTTTGCCCGTCGCCGCGAGGGCAAAATGATGGTGGTGGCGGTGCCACGATGTCTGGCTCCTGCGGAGCAAGAAAGGGGGATGCCGCTCGGTTCCCGTTGGGGCGACACGCGCATCGTGGGGGTGGAGCCGCCGAACCCTTGTTCGTGGACGAACGAATTTACGGGTAGGCGTCACGAGGGAAGAGACTGGCGGGTCGCCGATCTCTTCGCCGATTTCCCCGTTGCTCTCCTGCGGGCCGACGACCTCGAAAGTCGTCCTTGATCCTGGGCCGATCCGCGTTCGGCCCCGGGTTGGAAGAACGGTTCCATATACTGACTTCTCAGCGTTTTGCGGAATTGCACCGTCGAGGATAGATCCATGCGTCGAATGGGAATGTGCTTGTTGGTGGCGATGGGGCTGATCCCGCCTCTGTCGGCCGAGCCAAATCCGAACGATACACGGCTCTTGACCCAACCGGCCGTCAGCAAAGACAAAATCGCCTTCGTCTACGCCGAAGACCTTTGGGTCGCCGACTTGGACGGGAAGAATCCTCGACGACTGACCAGTGATTTGGGGGCCGAAGGCTATCCAGCGTTTTCGCCGGACGGCCAATTGATCGCCTTTACCGGAAGTTACGAAGGTAACACGGATGTGTACGTCGTCCCTGTCACCGGCGGGGCACCCAAACGCCTGACCTATCATCCGGGTCCCGATCTGGTACGGGGCTTCTCCCCTGATGGCAAAGTGTTGTTCAACTCGGATCGAAATGTCTACACCCGCCGGCATATGCAACTGTTCCTGGTCGATGTGAACGGCGGCATGCCCGAGCAACTTCCCATCCCGCATGGTTTCGAGGCTAGCTTCTCTCCCGATGGGACGCGCATCGCCTATTGCCCGCAGCGCGATGCCACCCCGCAGTGGAAAAACTATCGGGGCGGGACCCATAGCCGGATCTGGATCTATCATCGTCGCAATCATGAAGTCGAACAGATTCCCCAGCCCGAGGGACGCTGCAACGATCTGGACCCGAATTGGGTCGGCGAACAGATCATCTTCCGCTCGGACCGGAACGGCGAATACAACGTGTTCGCATTCGATCCTCAGACCAAAAATCTGAAACAACTCACTCACCATGACGATTTCCCGGTGCTGGACATCGCCGTCGGAGGTGGGAATGTCGTCTATGAGCAGGCCGGTTATCTGCATCGCCTGGACGTGAAAGAAGGGAAAAGCGAGCGGCTCAAGATCGGCGTGACGACCGACCTGACGGAGACACGGCCTCGCTTCGTCAAAGGGGGGAAGTACATCCGCGGGTCGGCCGTATCGCCCAGTGGCGCTCGGGCCGTCTTCGAGTTTCGCGGTGAAATCGTAACCGTTCCGGCTGAGAAAGGTGATCCGCGCAATCTCACCAACACCCCGGGCGCTTGCGAGCGCGATCCAGCATGGTCGCCTGACGGCAAGAAGATCGCCTACTTTGGCGATGCGTCCGGTGAATACGAGTTGTATCTGGTGCCTCAGGACGGCAAGGGCGACGTCAAGAAATATAAATTGCAAGGCTCAGGGTTCTATCAAAACCTCGTCTTCTCCCGCGATAGCAAGAAAGTTGCCTTCGTCGATAATTCGCAGTCGCTATACATTCTCGATTTGGAGAGCGGCAAGCAGACGAAAGTCGTCGAGCCGAAATATGATCTCCTCGCAACATTGAAAACCAGCAGCTGGTCACACGACAGCGAATGGCTGGCGTATGCGATGGAGAACGCGGCTCAGATCTCGCAGGTGTATGTGTATTCGTTGGAACAAAACAAATCATTCCCCATCACCGACGGTCTGAGTGAGGCGCGCGAGCCGGTGTTTGATCTGAATGGGAAATATCTGTACTTCCTCGCGTCAACCGAGAGTGGCATGAGCAAACATTCGTTCATGCAAAGCTCGGCGGATTCGCGGCCTCCTCGGTACACGCTCAATGTCGTCGTTCTGCGAAACGATCTGCCCAATCCGTTCCGCCGGGAGAGCGATGAGGAAAAGGGAGAGGCTCGCCCCGAGGGAAGCCGTCCGGGCGGGACAAACCCTGATGGAAAAACTTCCGAGGGGAAAAGCCCGGCAGGAAGCACCGCCGCCGGTGGAGAGGGACCGGAGGAAGGTCGAGACCGTCCACGTCCGCCGATGGCCCCAGGCGGTCGGGCTGCCGGCAAGCTGAAGATCGACTTCGCGGGGATCGAGCAGCGGATTTTGTCAATTCCGGTGGGCACGGGGAATTTCGGTAACCTTCAAGCGGGTCAACCGAACCAATTGTTTTACCTGAGTCGCGGTGAAATCCGGGTGGATGAAGGGGGGCCGCGGGGAGGGATGATGCCCGGGGCCACCCTGAATCGCTATGACATCGAGCGTCGGCGAAATGAAACGGTTCAATCGTCGGTGCTGTCGTATGACCTGACGCCGGACGGCCGACGCATGCTTTATCGCACGGGTCCCTCGACCTGGATCATCGCACCGACCACCGGTGGTGGAGCGGGTGCCTCGGCGGCTGCTGCCATGATGGCTGCCCGACGCGGCCCGGGTGCTCCTGGAGGCGAGTCCTCGGCGACGCCCGGCGGGGGCGACCTCGGCCCCAAGACGCTGAATGTCGACGCGATCGAAGTTCGGGTCGATCCTCGGGCCGAGTGGCGGCAGATCTTTACCGAAGCCTGGCGCATCAATCGCGATTACTTTTACGATCCTCACATGCACGGTGCCGACTGGCCGGCGGTGAAGGCCAAGTACGAACCGTTCCTCGACGACGTCACAACCACCGCTGACTTGTATCGTGTCATTCGCTGGATGCTCAGCGAATTGGCTGTCGGACACAGCTATCAGACGGTGGGCGAGCGACCCTTCGAGAAAAAGACCGTCCCCGGAGGCCTGCTGGGAGCCGATTACGAAATCGCCAACGGCCGCTACCGCTTCAAGAAGATCTATGGCGGAGTGAATTGGGAACCCCGGTTGCGCTCGCCCCTGACGGCCCCGGGAGTCAACGTCAAGGAAGGCGAGTATCTGCTGGCCGTCCGCGGGGTCGATCTGAAGCCGCCGACCGAAATCTTCTCCTTGTTTGAGAACACGGCCGGCAAATCAATCGAAATCACGGTCGGCCCGAACCCCGATGGCAAAGACAGTCGAACCGTTACCGTCGAGCCGCTCGACAATGAAACCGCGATTCGCAATTTGGATTGGGTGCAGAACAACATCAAGAAAGTCCATGAAGCGACCAACGGTCGGGTTGCTTATGTCTACGTTCCCGACACGGCGATGGGCGGTCTGACCTCGTTCAAACGCTACTTCTTCCCGCAGATCGACAAAGAAGCCGTCATTATCGACGAGCGGTTCAACGGCGGGGGCTGGATCGCCGACTACTACGTCGACATCCTTCGCAAGCCGTTCATGAGCTATTTTGCTCCGCGGTATGGCGCTGATTGGCGCATCCCCAGTGCAGCGATTCACGGCCCGAAGGTCATGATTATTGACGAAGGGGCCGGTTCGGGCGGTGACATGCTCCCCTGGATGTTCCGCAAGAACAACCTGGGCAAACTCGTCGGCAAACGCACCTGGGGCGGACTGGTCGGCATTGGAGGATACCCGACGCTGATGGACGGAGGGTCCGTCACCGCTCCGCGATTCGCCTTCTGGGCGCCCGAAGCTCCGTGGGGCATCGAAAACGAAGGCGTCGCTCCGGATATCGAGGTCGAGCAATGGCCCAAGGATGTCATCGCCGGTCGCGATCCGCAACTGGAGAAGGCGATCGAGGTTGTCCTGGAAGAACTGGCCAAGAACCCGCCGCCCAAACACGAGCGACCGCCTTACCCGGTCCGAGTACGGAAACCAGCAGCGGCGGCCCAAGGCGCGGGCAAGGCCGGTCAATGACCCTCCTGGTGTTCTCCTCTTCCCAAGGCGGTAGAGTCGACCCCTGGTCGGTCTCAGCCGCCTTTTTCATTGCCCGATCGTGTCCAATCGGGCCAAAAGTCCGGAAGGTCGGCGATCAACTCTAGGGGCAGACGACTCGTGGGATGGATGGGCACCAATTGCCGAGCGTGCAAAGCGATGACTCGGTCGCGGGGCGTTTCCGCCTTGGGGCCGAATTCCACCTCCGATCCGTACAACACGTCGCCCCAGATCGGATGTCCCCGAACTGCCGCTTGCACTCGAAGCTGATGCGAACGGCCCGTCAGAGGTCGAAGTTCCAAGAGGGAGGAGCCGGACACAACTTGCAAGACTCGGTAGTCCAGGACGGCTTTCTTCGCCCCGGGTGTCTCCGGGGAGACCACTTTGGTGCAGGCCTGATCTGCGAGTTTTCGCAGCCCATCCTCCCACCTTCCCTCCGCGGGAGAGACGATGCCAGAGACCAAGGCCCAATACAGCTTTTTCACCGTGTGCCGCTGAAATTGTTCAGCGAGCCGACGTGCCGCTTTGCTGTTTCGGGCAAAGACGATGACGCCGGTGACCGGCCGATCCAGACGGTGCGGAATTCCCAGATACACGCCGGCTGGCTTGTGGTACTTTTGGCGAAGGTATTCTTTGACTTGCTGCTCCAACGAGGGAATCCCCGGAGGAGCTTGCGTCAAAAGCGGGGCGGGTTTGTTAACCGCCAAGAGATGGTAGTCTTCGTAAAGGATGGAGAGCATCCGGGAACCGGTCGCGGCATCAATGAGGAAGCTGCTGGCGAAGGTGGTTCAGCGCCCGTTCGAGATAACGATCCACAAACGGAGTCGCCTCAGGGGCACTGGGTTGGGCTTTGTTGCGAATCAGTTCCGGTTTGCCGGCCACCACGTCACGTTGCCTCCGCCATTGCAGATAACGAAGCCGTTCATCGTCACTCAAAGCGATTTCGAAACCGGGGTTTGGCTTGACCCCCCATTCGTCGCTGTCTTTCATGTCCGGCAAGCGATGGATGTTGGCCCCGCTGGGTCGCGTGTAGATCGATGTGGTGAGCTTTAAGGCCATCTTCGGGTCGTGCGAGCCGATCTCGATGACGTTTTGCACGCTGCCTTTGCCGAATGTCCGTTCGCCGACGATGATGGCCCGCTGATGGTCCTGCAAAGCCGCCGCCACGATCTCGCTCGCGCTGGCACTGAAGCGATTGACGAGGACGGCCATCGGATGCCGGGCTGAAGGCGTGAGCAACGTGCCAGCGGCTTTGGCCTCATACGTGCGGCCTCGGCCTCGACGATCCTTTGTCGCCACGATCGACCCCGACTCCAAAAACAGATCGCAAATTTCGACCGCCTGAGTCAACAGCCCGCCGGGATTGTCACGCAGATCGAGGATCAAGGCGCTGGCCCCTTCGCTCTCGGCTTGCTCCACCGCTTTTTTCACGTCAGTCACGGAGTGTTCGTTGAACGCCACCAAACGAATGTAAGCAATCTTCGCGGCGGGATCGATGATCCACTCCCACTCGGTCAGTTGCGCCGGCTTCCGTCGGTCTCCCATCACCGACGGCGCTTCGATCCGCGCGCGGGTCAAGGTGATGTCGATCGGCTCCTTGCTCCCTTCACGCAACAGGGTCAGCGTCACTTGGGTACCCGGAGGTCCCTGGACCGATCGGATGAATTCTTCCCGTCGAGAAGTGTCGATGGCTCGCCCATCCACCTTCAAGATCAAATCACCGGCAAGGATGCCGGCATCGAACGCGGGGGTTCCGGGAATGGGGCTGGTGACTTGAAAATAGCCGGACTGCCGATCCAACTCGATGAGGATGCCGACTCCGCCAAATTCTCCCTTCGTTTGCCGTTCGAATTGGGCGTAAGTGTCCACGTCGAAAAATTCGGAATAGGGATCAAGCCGCTCAAGCCCGCCGTTGATCATGTTGCTGACCAACAGGCGTTTTTGCTCCGGTGTCAACTCGCGGACGAATTTTTGATCCACCTCCGCCAAGACTTCGACGACGAGTTGGACCAGCTCATAGTCCTGATCGCTGGCACGCGGTCGAGGAGCGGCCAGTACCAGCGTCAGTCCGGTGACGATAACGGCAGGCACGGCAAGAAGCCAGGCGATGTTCCATCGAGTCATGGTGAAGCGAACCTCAACGACGATGGCGCGATTATAGCCGGATAACGTTCGGGGAGGGGAGCCGTCTTTCGCATTCGTGCGAATTCAAGGTTTTCGAGAAATTGGGTCGAGTACAGAAGGAGAGAAAGGATCGTGGATGGGGTAAGCAAGGTGGAATGATCGGGTGAAATGGGGAGAGGATTGGGGATTGGGATGGTACCAGGATTGAGTTGCCCAATTTGCCTGTTAGGTCTGAGTTACCGAATCGCCTTCAGCGCCATGAGTGGTGTAACTAGTCGAAGAGAGGAGGTGCGAAGGTCAGGATGAGGCGGGAATATTGATAACTTGGCCAAGCCGAGTCCGATACCTGTGGCGGAAGGACTCGGCTCATCATCCCTCGGGTAGTGATGGGGACCTCGGGACGAGGTGCCAAGGAAAACGGAATGGAGCCGAGCTTGGAGCATCCTGCCTGAGGTTCTCCCGTCCGATCCGGGAAAGTACGTGAAAAAAGCTGGCTGCGCTTGCGGCTGGCGAGGAGGCCATTGTCATGAGGATGCGATTGGGTGCGCCGCTGGCGATCGCGACGGTGGGCCTGCTTTGGGCAGCCGGCTCGTCGCAGGCCGCCCATTGCGGCAACACGGGCTTTGGGATACTGCGGCGGCCTGCATGCGATGCCCAGTGCTGTTTCAACGCCTGCCAGCAACAGACGCGCACCAGCTACAAGCTGGTCTGGGATACCGTGACGGAAAAACGATTCCATGTCTGCCATCAGACGGTGTGCGAAACGGTGATGCGGCCGGTCACCCGGACCTGCTATCGAACCGAACAACGCACCGCGTACAAGCAATGCATCGAGACCCAGTGGCGGACCGAGCAACGTTGCATCACCCGGCCGGTCACGCAGATCGTCATGAAAGCCTGCCATTACACCGTCTACAAGCCGCACTATGAGACACGGTGTCGTCAGGTCCAAGAGACCGTCTGCAAGCCCGTTTACGAAACTTGCTACAAGGACTGCCATTACACCGTCTGCAAGCAAGTGCGAGAGACCTGCTACAAGGACGTCGTGCAAAATTGTCACAAGCCGGTCCGCGAAGTTCACTGCCACAAACAGTGCTTCCAAGTCTGTCACAATATTTGCGAAACGCATTACCGCGACGTTTGCCGGACTGTGACCCGTCCTGTTTGTGAGACGCATTATCGGGAGTGCTGCCAACAGGTTCGCCGTCAGGTCTGCGAAACGGTCCTGCGGAACGTGTGCACGACGGAATGGAAAAATTGCGTCGAGACGACGTGCCGCACCGTGGTCCGTTGGTCGTGCGAGCCGTGCACCACGATCAAAACGGTCGTCCGACGAATTCCCGAAACCGTGTGCGAGAACTACGTGGTGCCGGGTCGCATCCGAGTTCGCTTGGATTGTGGCAAGAAGGCGGATCCATGCCTCGGTCCTTGTGCGTGCGAGTGCCCCTCGGTGCGTCGCAAGAAGCTGATTCCGATCCGCATCGAGCGTGAACCGGATCGTTGCGCCACGCGACAGGTCACGCGGTATCGCACCGTTTGCGAACAATTGCCCGTCACCACCATGGTTCGCAAGTGCCACGTCGAACAAGTTCCGGTGACGGTGTGCCGAAAAGTGCCGGTCAAAGTGACCAAGCAAGTCCCCGTGACGTGTGTTCGGACTGTGACCGAGACGGTTCGGCGTCAGGTCCCGTACACCGTCACACGAATGAAAACGGAAGTGGTTCGGACGCAAGTGCCTTACACCGTCAACCGTCGCGCGATGGGATGCTGGATGAGTCCATCGGATGCCGTGGCGTGGCGTGCCGGCAAACGCACCAGCTGTTGCCAAGGTGGTTCGGCTGCGGGACAAGCGGGCAGCGAGTCGTCAACGGCTTCAGCGGCCCCCAGCGCTTCGGATCGACCGGGTGAAGGTCGCGTCTTCGTCGAAGGTGCGTACTGCGTCCGCGACGTCGTCTTCACGACGACCCGTATGGTGCCGGAGACTCGCGTTGTTCGAGTACCTTACACGATCGTCCGCACGGTTCAGGAAACGCACGTCAAGAAGGTGCCTTACACCGTTTGCCGAATGGTGCCTCACACCGTGACACGGACAGTGCAAGAGAAGGTCTGCACGTTGGTGCCTCATGAGTGCGTCAAGCATGTTCCGACCAAGGTCTCCACGCTGCAAACGCAGGTGGTGAGTGTGAAAGTGCCGCACACCGTGTGCAAGACCGTGCCCTACACCGTCTGCGTGAAAGTGCCTTACACCGTCACGGAAATGGTTCCGACCACGGTGCGGAAATCGGTGAAGGTTTGCGTACCCTACGAGGTCTGCGTTCGGAAAGCCCGATACGTTCCCTATTCGCCCTGCGATGCCGGACCACATTGTCCGTGTGAGGCGAATGCGGAGGCAGGGCGGAATCGTGCCGGATTGCTCAGCCGTCTGTGCCGGGCCAAGGACCTGTGTTGCGACGCCGGCCATGCCTGCTGCGGCCAAGCATGCCACCAGGCCTGCCCGACCGCCGGCTGCCACGATGCCTGCCGACCGACGGCTCCAGCGTGCACCAGTGCCGACGCCCAAGCCTGCCCGCCGGCCTGTCCGGATGCCTGTACCCCTGACTGTGGCCGCATCCGCAAGCGACCCGGGTTGCTGGCTCGATTCTTCCATCGTCGGTTGGCTTGCGAACCCATTTGCTGCGAGTCCGCTTCGGCTTGCTCCAGCTCCTGCAAGTAATCGTTGAGCCTCCCTCTCCAACGCGCCGGGTCTCTCATCTTGAGAGACCCGGTGTTTTTTTCCTGCGATGGTCTGCACGAATCCAAAATGCCACGCCGGGGTCTCCAGCGCACGGGCTTGACGTTGAAGCGAATTCTTATCTCCGTTCAGGTCGAATGGCGTCTCGCTTCTGCCCAAAGGCCGGTATGATCGATAGGGGCGGACGTTGCGAGGCCCATTCGTCGAGTGCCGATGTTGCGCGTTGGACCACCCCGATGATGGACGGGGAGAGCGAGGGTAAGCCGATGACATCGAGACATGGGATGGTTTGCGGGTTCATTTTGATTGTTACCCTTCTGGGCTGCGGCCATCGGGAAACCGGGTCGATGTTGCAGACTTCGCCGCATCCGGCGGATTCACTACCGGCAACGACCGGCACAGCCGATGACACGCCACCGCCTCGTCCCAACGACGACGCGCCGCGACCCGCGGTCGATCACCCCCCGGGCGAAAGCGCCGCCAAGAATCAGGTCAAGCCGGCTTCATCCCGTTCCTCAATGCCACCGACTGCGGGGAAACGTACCCCCCTCAACAAACAAGGTACGCTCTTTCTGGAGGTGTTGCCCAACGAGCAGCGACGAGTTGTCGTTCTCGCCAACGTCTGTCTTCGGGAGGGACCATTAGAACTTCTTTTGTGCCGCAAACAGACCAAAGAACACGAGGCGATCCTTCACGCCGACGTGAATGCGAAGGACATTCATGCCGCCTTGGAAGTCTGCCGCGCTAAACCAGGCTCTCCGGTCAAATATGTCGAGGATGAGAAGGGATACTACAAGATCATCCCCCCGCACGGCACAACGATTCGCGTCTGGCTCGAAGTTGAGCGCGAACCGAGCAAGTGGGAAACGATCAACTCACGACAATGGATCCGCAATGCTCGAACCGGGAAAGAGTTGGACACCGATTGGGTCTTCGCCGGCAGTGCTTTGTGGACCGATCCCGATGATCCGGAGAAGAAAGTCCACTATCTGGCGAATAACGGGAACATCATCTCCGTGTCCAATTTCAACGACGCCATGTTGGATTTGCCGCTCGTCAGTTCGCAGGCCAACGCCGAATTGATTTTCGAGTGTTGGACCGAGCGAATCCCGCCGCTGGGGACTCGGGTTTTCGTCGTCCTTGAACCGGTCCTCGAAGAGCCGAAGCGGTGACCATGGTTGTCTCCGGTTCTCGGATGCGTGCCATTTGGTCAATAGGATTTCCTCGGGAGTTGGACCGGGATTTTCAAACGTTTTCCGTCGCGCACAACATCGTAGGTGATCGTATCGCCGACGCGGTAATGGCGTCGGACCCAAACATTGAATTGTGCCATCGTCATTTCGAGTTCTTTTCCGTCGGCCCCGATGATGATATCGCCTGCGCGGATTCCCGCTTGTCGAGCCGCCGTCGGCACAAAACTTCCTTGGGAGAAGGCGAGTCGGCCCGCCTTCAGACCGAGTCTGATCTTCTCCGCCGGCTCCAAATCGACACCATCGACAGAAGCGGCGGGTGGGATGTTCCACATGGAGGCACGCCACGATATATCCGACTCGCGCCACCCCGGAGGCAGTCGCATCTCCGCCTCGCGCTCCGAGGTTCCGTCGAACCA
>CAKZUU010000375.1 GCA_937922175.1 uncultured Gemmataceae bacterium | reverse complement strand
GTGCAGCACGTCGCCGGTGAGACATTCGCTATGAACACGGACAAGAACCGGCTCGGTCTGAACGGGGACGACACCATTCTGGGCGATGCCGATGCCTCCGAGCGTGAGGGCGAGGTGAGGCTCGGGATCGACGATCGAGGTGTAAGCGAATAGATCAAAACGACCCAGGTGCGTCGGCAACTCGATATGGAGGGCCCTCTCGACGAGCCGTTCCCGCCGACGGCGGTAAGCGATGATGTCTTGGATGGTGCACAATTTCAGGCCGTGACGTCGAGCGAATTCGCGCAGGTCCGGCAAACGCGCCATCGTCCCGTCTTCCTTGACGATTTCGCAGATGACGGCCGCCTCGCGGAGGCCAGCCAGACGAGCGAGGTCCACGCTGCCCTCCGTATGCCCCGCGCGGACCAGCACTCCGCCTTCGCGGGCCCGCAGCCCATCCATGTGGCCATGACCGCGAACCAGGTCAGCCGGCGTGGATCGGGGGTCGATCGCGACTTGGACGGTGCGCGCCCGGTCAAAGGCGGAGATACCGGTCGTGATGCCCGTGCGGGCGTCGAACTTTTGCGTCAGCGGAGTCGCTTTGAGATCGGCGGTGGTGCTGGACATCGGCTCTAAATGCATCCGATCGCAGATTTCCGCTGACATCGCCAGGCAAACCATCCCGCATGCGTTCCGCATCATGAAATTGATCGCTTCGGGGGTCACCTTTTCCGCGGCGATGACTAAGTCGCCCTCGTTCTCGCGGTGTTCGTCGTCGACGAGGATGATCATGCGACCGGCCTGAAGCTCCGCGATGGCTTCCTCGATGGTGCAAAAACCGTCACTCGCGTCCGACATGGCGCTCCCCGTTGTGCGGTCGGGAAAAACTTGCCGATCAGCGGCAATTATACACAATGACGTTATTCCAGCCCGAATTGTCTTCCTTGTTCCGGCGTCGGCCGATCGTCGGCTCTTCCTGGGGTGTCGTCGCTGACGGAATGGCCGGAGACCTCGAAATTCTGTGTGACCCGTATTTGCCCGCCGACGCAAATGTTGGGGCACATTTCAGTAAAGATCGGTGTTATGTCTGCCAACCAGCCAGGTCGTGAGTCGCGGCGCGTCGGGTTGTGGATGGTCGGAGCACTGGGCGGAGTCGGCAGCACCGCGGCGCTGGGGTTGGCCGCCTTGGCTCGTGGGCTGACCGATGCCACCGGTCTGACAACGGCGTTGCCGATCTTTGCCCGAGCAGATCTCGACGATTTCGCGTCGTTTATCGTGGGGGGGCACGACATTCGTCGCGGCAGCCTTTGGGAGTCGGCCAAGGAACTGCACGAGCGGGCCGGTGTCTTCTCCTCTCATCTTCTCGCGTCTTGTCGAGACAGCTTGGAGGAGTGGTCCCGACAGATTCGTCCCGGAACGCTGCTTCGGACGAATGAGACGATCCGCCGACTCGCCGATCTCCCGGAGGTTCAAACGGGGGAGAGCGCGACAGAATGTGTTCAAAGGCTCCGAAGTGATTTGCGGGACTTCCGCGAGCGAAACCACCTCGCCCAGGTCGTCGTTGTGAATGTCGCGTCAACTGAACCTCCCTTTGTCGGGCCTCAGGCGGATGCCCCGTGGCCGGATTGGGAAGCGGCTTTAAACGCTGGCAAGGCTGAATTGCCGGCGAGTTCGCTTTACGCGTTGGCGGCGATCGAGGAGGGGATGCCTTACGTCAATTTCACGCCTTCAACGGGAGCGGGTCTCCCCGCCCTCCAGCACTACGCTTGGCAAAAGGGGGTACCCATCTGCGGGAAAGATGGCAAAACCGGCGAGACGCTCATGAAGTCGGCGCTCGCCCCGATGTTCGCCCATCGAAATCTGCGGGTGCTCAGTTGGGTAGGTCACAACATCTTTGGCAACCGGGACGGAGTTGTCCTCAATGATCCCTCGAACAAAGCGTCAAAGGTGCAATCGAAGGATCAGTTGCTCGGCCAGATTCTTGGCTACAAGCCGCAAACCTTGGTCACGATTGAGTACATCGAGTCCTTGGATGACTGGAAAACCGCGTGGGACCATATCCACTTCCGTGGCTTTCTCGACACCAAGATGGTTTTGCAGTTTATCTGGCAGGGGTGCGACTCGCTCTTGGCGGCGCCCTTGGTGATCGATCTGGCTCGCTTGTCGCTCTTGGCCCAGCGACGCGGCGAGCGCGGCATCTTGAAGCATTTGTCCGCCTTTTTTAAAAGCCCGATGGGCGTCGAGGAGCAGGATTTCTTTCAACAGTTTATTTGGCTGAAAGAATATGCCGCAGGTCTTGGTTCACCGTGAACAAGCTGGCCGGTGAGGCGGCGGCCAAGTAAAACTTTCCTTTTCGAGATGCTGATGCGAGTTCAGAGGGGGAGTCTGTCGATGTACGCAGTGATCGTGGACGGCTCACGGCAATATCGCGTGAAGGAAGGGGACGTCATCCGGATTGATTACCGAGAGGGCGAACCGGGTCAGACGGTTGAATTTGGTCGAGTGCTTCTCGTCAAGGGGGAGACAGAGGCCGTGGTCGGCCAGCCCACGATCGAAGGAGCGAGGGTCGTCGGCGAATTGAAAGAACAGACCTCGGAAAAGTACGTGATCCAACGTTTTCGTCGGCGGAAGAACTACCGTCGGCTCAAAGGGCATCGCCAGCCGTACTCCTTGGTCCGAATTCAGCAGATCGTGTCGGGGGAAGCCAGCCCATCAAACGGGTGAGCCGATTCATGTCCGTGGTGGTGGGGCGAACGGACGAGCTCCCAAGGGATCGTCTCGAGGGAGGCGCGGGGGTTCCCCGTTATTTCCCGGCACCCAGTTTGTCGGATGAATCGATGATTCGGCTGTCTCCGCCCGTACTGTCGCGAGGGGATCGCAAGTTGCGATGACAGGTGAATTTCGATTCATACAATTCGGAGCAGGCTGATTTGCCGTCGTGTTCCCGGCAGCGCCATGAACCGCTCATCATGACTCAGGATCGCGTCCCCTCGCCACGGCCTCGTTGTCGCTCCCTGATGGGGGTCCGCATTATCAGCACCGGCAGCTACTTGCCCGAAGCCGTGGTGACCAACGAGCATCTGCACGCTCGGTTGGGATTCGATTCCGAGTGGATCATCAAGAGAACGGGAATTCGCGAGCGACGCCACGCCTTACCGCACCAAGCGACCAGCGATTTGTGCATCGAGGCGAGCCAACGTTGCATCGCGTCGGCGGGCATCGATCCGAAGTCGATCGACCTGTGCGTGGTGGCAACGTTCACGCCCGACATGTCATTCCCCTCGACGGCGTGTCTGGTCCAGGATCGGTTGCATCTCGTCTGTCCAGCGATCGAGATTGAGGCGGCGTGTGCCGGGTTCATGTATGCCTTGATCACGGCGTCGGCGTACATTCGCGCTGGCGTCAGCGAGATGGCGTTGGTCGTGGGCGGGGATTGTAACTCTCGGGTCCTCAATCCGAACGACATCAAAACGTATCCTCTGTTCGGTGATGGAGCGGGAGCGGTGCTTCTCACCCGGGGCGGCCCGGAGCAAGGAATTGTCAGTTACAGCATGGGGTCCGATGGCTCGGGTGGCGATTTGCTCACCCGCGTTGCCTGCGGTAGCCGGCGACCGCCGACTCCCGAATTATTGGCGGAAGGCAAGCAGTACATGTACATGGACGGTCGCGCGGTGTTTCGTTGGGCCACGAACATCCTGACCGACACCATCAAAGATGTTCTGCAAGACGGCAAGGTCCGCCCCGACGATGTGGACTTGTACATTCCACATCAAGCCAATATCCGCATCATCAACGCCGCAATTGACGTATTGCACATCGATCGGTCACGGGTGTTCAACAATCTGGATCGCTATGGCAACACGTCGGCGGGATCTATCCCCATCGCCCTCGACGAGGCGTGGCGTGCCGGGCTGATTCACGAAAACGATCTGGTCGTGATGAGCGGCTTCGGGGCGGGACTCACCTGGGGCACGGCGCTGATGCGTTGGTAGCGTCAACGAGGAGGACGAGCACGCTCGACCGCCGGCATCAAATTCGGCGCTCCGCCACCGGGTCGTTGATCGCTCATGTCGCGGGCAAGGTCCACGATCACCTCCGCGATGCGCCAGTCGTGCGGGAGCGTGTTCAGTATCTTTTGAACTTCGGCCAGATCTCCGCTTGGCGAGAGATGATCTTTCCGGCGA
>CAKZUU010000374.1 GCA_937922175.1 uncultured Gemmataceae bacterium | reverse complement strand
CCCAAACAAATGCCGACGTCCTCGACCGTGTGATGAGCATCGACGTGGAGGTCGCCCCGAGCACCGATCGTCAGGTCGATGAGGCTATGCTTGCTCAGCAGTGTCAGCATGTGGTCGAAAAAACCGATCCCCGTGGCGATCTGCCCTCCGCCCGCGCCATCCAAATTGACTTCCAATTCGATGTGCGTCTCGCCTGTGGTTCGTTGAATTGTGGCGCGTCGAGACATGGCAGTCATCCGATGCGACGAAGCTCATCCAAAAGCCGATCAATCTCTGCGTCCGTGCCGACACTGATCCGCAGGCCATCGCCATAACCGGCAAAACTCATGTAGCGCACGAGGATCTGCCGACGCTTCAATTCGTCGAAGATCGGCCTCACCGGACGGTCGTGCCGTCGGCACCAGACAAAATTGGCCTGGCTGGGAGTCACGTCGTAGCCAAGCAGGCGCAGATTTTCTTCGAGTCGTCGTCGGGTGGCCAGAATCTTCGCTCGGGTCTGCCGCAGGTGGTCCTGATCCTCCAGAGCCGCCTGGGCCGCCACCAGACTCAGAGCGTCGCAATTATACGAGTCTTTGACCTTCAGCATCTCGCGGATGACCGCAGGTTGCGCGACCCCGAAACCGAAGCGGAGACCCGCGAGGGAATACGATTTGCTCAGAGACCGCGTCACAACGATGTTCGAGTTAGCCGCCAGACGCAACGCATTCTGATCGGCAAAATCGACGTAGGCTTCGTCGATCACGATCGGCCGACCCAACTCATCGATCCACGAGGCAAGAACTTGGGAGGAAACCATGGTGCCCGACGGAGAGTTGGGATTGGGCAAAAAAACCAGGTCGGCCTCGTGAAAAACAAAGGGCGGCGGTAAAGACCAATCCGAACCGAACGGAGCCTCCCGAAATCTCGCGCCCTGGATCTCTGCCAAGGATCGGTACAGGACGTAGCTGGGAGTGCAGGCGGCGACCACGCCGTCTTGGGAGACGAAGGTGCGAGTGACGATTGTCAAGATGTCGTCGGAGCCGTTGCCGATGATGATCGAGTCCGGGTCGATATCGAGGATTCGCGCCGCCGTGTGTCGAAACGCGGTGCCTAAAGGATCGGGATATTTCCGTAGCCGATCGCCGGTGATCGCGCCATGCAGAGCTTCGATCACCCGGGGGGAGGGAGGGTACGGATTTTCGTTCGTGTTGAGTTTGATCCACTGACCATCACGGGGCTGCTCGCCCGGAGTATAGCCGGCCATCACTTGGACCGCGGCACGAACGCCCCCAGGTCGCCGAGTGATGCCGGACACGGGTGAGATGTCAGAGCTCATTTCGAGGAGGCTTTTTTCTCCGCCTTTTTCGGCGGTCGGGGGTGGACATGGCTGCTCTCGTGAATCCGCATCGATACGCTGGCCGCGTGGGCGGTCAACCCTTCCTTGTTGGCGAGGTAGACGACATCGTCGGCAATTTCGCGCATCCCGTTCTTCGTGAAAGCGAGGATACTGGTTCGTCGCAAAAAATCGTTCGCACTCAGTCCGTTGGCATAGCGCGCTGTGCTCCCCGTGGGCAAAACATGGGACGGGCCGGCAGCATAATCGCCCAAAGCCACCGGCGTGTATTGGCCCAAAAAGATCGCACCGGCACTGCTCACTTTCTCCGCGAATCCCTCGGGATCTCGGGTTTGAATATGCAAGTGTTCCGGAGCCAGTTCCTCGACGATCTGAACCGCTTCCGCCGCGTCCCGCGCTAACACTAAAGCGCCGAAGCGTTCAAGGCTCTCCCGCGCCAGATCGCCTCGGGGCAGTTGCCCGAGCTGATGGGTCAGAGCCGCACTTACTTCGTCAAGCATGGGCTCGTGCCACGTGACCAAAACACTCGCTCCCGGAGAGTGTTCCGCTTGCGCGATCATGTCAATGGCGATATATTCCGGGTGGGCTTGTTGGTCCGCGACGACGACGACTTCGCTCGGTCCCGCCAAGCAGTCGATACCAACTCGGCCGAACACGAACTTCTTGGCCAAGGTAACAAACAGGTTCCCCGGGCCAGCGATCATATCAACGCGGTGCAAGCCATCGACTCCATATGCCAAAGCGGCGATGGCTTGTGCCCCGCCAATCCGGTAGACCTCGGTGACGCCCAACTCTCTGCAAATGGCCAACTGCTCCCGGTTGTACCCTCCCGTCGCCGTCGGAGGCATGACAACGACAATTTCTTTGACCCCAGCCGCCTGAGCGGGACAAACCGTCATGAGCAGCGTCGAGGGATAGGCGGCTGCTCCGCCGGGGATATGGAGCCCGACCCGATTCAGGGGACGGTATCGAACTTGCAACTCGTAACTACCCGAGACGGTCATCACCGCGTCGGAGTGGAGCAAACCTGACTGAAACGAAATGATGTTCATCCGCACACGTCGGACCACGTCGAGCAATTCGGGGTCAGCAGCGGCATGCGCTTCGTCCAGTTCCGTCTCCGTAACGCGGAAACTCTGTGCATTCAGTTTGACCTTGTCGAAAAGTTCGGTGTAATGAAAGACAGCACTCAAGCCGCGCTGCCGAACGTCTTGGCAAACACGGCTGACAACTTCGCTCGGCGACAACGGTTTACCGAAGGCAGCTTGGGTTAGTTTCTTGTGCTTGGCGGAGACGAGATCGCCGTTGGCACTCAAATTTTCGCGGAGGGAACGCAGTTGAGTTGCGGCGTTCGACGTGCCACACAAAATTCGTTTGATCTTCACAACTCTCGACGCGGCACGGTCGCGAACCATGGTCGAACGCGGCATCAGCGATCTTCCTTCAGGGACTCGAAGCAGAGGTCCCCTTCAGCCGGGGCGTTTAGGGGTTCTCCCTTGAGTATATCGAGAGGAACGTCTGAAGCAAGGGACGACATAAAAGATGAAATAACAAGAATTTACGCTCGACTGACTTTTTGTTTCCTTTGCGCATGCTCTATTCTCGCCAGCGGGTGCCGCGATGGCTCAACACCCCATGCGGTTGCCGAAACTGGATACTTCGAAGAAGTCGCGGAGGTAGCAGGCGTCAATTTCACCTATCGTAATGGCGAAGAGGCAGGTCACTATTCCATTTTGGAGACATTGGGCGGCGGGGTCGGTTTGTTGGACTATGACCAAGATGGTCTGATGGACCTCTTCTTTGTCGGAGGGGGTGCCTTCGAAGGGCCAACGCGAAAGAGCATCGTCGGCTTGCCATGTCGGCTTTATCGTAACCGGGGCCATTGGCGATTCGAGGACGTCACCGAAACTGTCGGGTTGAGCCGGCCGAGCTTTTATTCTCACGGGGTTGCCATTGCGGATTTCGATGGTGATGGCTGGCCTGACATTCTGGTTACCGGCTACGATGGGCTGGCGCTTTATCGCAACACCGCTGATGCCCGAGGCGGACGGCAGTTTTGGGATGTCTCGCAGCAGGTCAAATTACCCGCCAATCCGGGATGGTGTACGAGTGCGGCGTGGGGAGATTTCAATGGCGATGGCTACCCTGATTTGTATGTGACTCGATACGTCGATTGGTCGTTTGCTAAACACCCACCCTGCCCTGGTGAAAATGGCCAGCCACGCGATGTTTGCACGCCGAAATATTTTGATGGGGTGCCCGACCTCCTCTTACTGAATGAAGCGTCGGCGGAGGGGCGGGTCTTTCGTGACATTAGCCATTCGGCAGGACTGCGCGTTCCGCCGCGAGACGATAAGGATTACGGCAAAGGGTTGGGTGTCTTAGTCGCCGACCTCACGGGCGATCACTGGCCCGACATCTACGTTGCCAACGACACGACGGACAACTTCCTTTACGTCCATCAAGGAACTCCTCAGGGACCGAGCTTTCGCGAAATGGGTCTCAAACTCGGCGTGGCACGAGATGGTGGCGGTACTCCGAATGGGAGCATGGGGGTCGATGCGGCGGATTACGATGGCAGTGGTCGTCCGGCGATTTGGGTAACGAACTACGAGAGCGAGTTACATGCCCTGTATCGAAACACCCTTCGCGACGGACGCCAGTTTTGGCAATTCAGCAGCCAACTCGCTGGGACGGCGGCGATTGGTCAGCTTTTCGTGGGTTTCGGCACCGTCTTCTTCGATTTCGACGGCGACGGGTGGGAGGATCTTTTTATCGCCAACGGGCACGTGTTACGACACTCCGCCCGAGGTGAGCTGGCACAACGCCCCGTTCTCTTGAAAAACATGGGCGGGCGATTCGTGGATGTCTCATCCCAGGCCGGTGATTATTTCGCCAAAAACCACCGTGGTCGAGGAGTCGCGGTCGGTGACCTCGATAACGATGGTCGGCCAGATCTCGTGATCAGTCACGTCAACGCCCCCGTGGCCCTTTTGAAGAACGTTTCGCCGACGCCACCGACCTGGCTCGGCTTAGCTTATCCAACGAATTCGCCTTTCTCCCGTGTCGAAGTGAAATCCGGCAACAGAACTCTTGTTCGTTTCCGCAAGTCGGGAGGGAGCTATTTATCGTCAAACGATCCTCGGATCCTGATTGCGTTAGGAGCGGAAGTATCAGGCACTGAGCTGATTTTTGCGGGCAATTTTGAGGGCGAAGCGGAACGCCGACTCGAATTTTCCGAGTTGAATCGATACCATCAGGTCGGTTTTTCGAGGTGACACTACTTTTGCAGTTGGGCCTCAGCTGGAGGTTTCTTAGCAGGAATTCAAAGATTTTCTCCATATTTCTTCTTGACTGACGATGCAGCGGCGGTTAGTGTCAAAGTTGACTAAACATCTCTCTGTTTGTCCGATTACGCGGCGGGGGTGTTTCGTCAGTTCATTATCATTTGGTGTTCCTTGCGTTTCTCGATTCCTACTTAAAGGAGGTGCTTGATGCCGAGAATCCGTAGGCTGCTCGGCTGGCGTGGCTTCACGCTCATTGAGTTGCTCGTCGTTATCGCGATTATTGCGATTTTGATCGGTTTGCTTCTTCCGGCCGTCCAAAAGATTCGCGAGGCGGCGGCACGGATGGAGTGCTCGAACAATCTGAAACAGATTACGCTGGCGACGATCAACGCAGCCGACACTCAAGGTGGCTTGCTCCCGACGGGTATGGGCGGCTGGCCCAATCGTGATCGCTGCCGCAACGGCACTGGTTATGGAAGCTTGTTCTTCCACATTCTTCCTTACCTTGAGCAGGACAACCTGTACAAGGCCAGTCTCCAGAATTTCGACTGGGATGGCTGGTGTCCCTCTGGCGGTGCCAACAATCGTCGTTACCACTGCTGGAGCGACAACATCATCGGCAAGTCGGTCAAGACCTTCAATTGCCGTGCTGACCCGACTAATCCGAACGGATTGAGCGGTGCAGGCAATTGGGGCGTGACCTCCTACGCCTACAACTACCAGATCTTCCGGACGGATTGGGAAGCCGCCGCGATGTATCCGTCGGCGATTCAGGACGGCACGTCGAACACGATTTTCTTCACGGAGAAGTACGGTCAACCGAGCCGCAACAATCCGTGGGATATCGACTGGGGCGGGAACACCTGGTGGGAGTGGGCGCCCAAGTTCGCCTTCGACATCACGGGCGGTACCGATCCCTGGAATGCGCCACCTTATGACGGGACGAACACGGAGTATGTTAATCCGCAATACCGGATTCTCCAGAATCCCGGCCAGGCTTGGTGCGACAACAACCGGGCATATACCTATGCCTCGGGTCGATCCCACAACATTTGCGCCCTGTTGCCGACTTCGCCGCACTCCGGTGGTATCAACTGCGGTCTCGGTGACGGAAGCGTTCGCTTCGTGAGCGCTTCGATCTCGCCTCGCACGCTGTGGTATCAGACGACGCATCAACGAGGTGAAACTCCTCAGCCGGATTGGTGATGTCGAACCCTGTCCTGCCCGTCCGTCAGAACTGGACGAATCGAGTATAAAAGGTGGCCCCGCACGGCTGACTTGGCTGCGCGGGGCCTTTTTGATAGAAGTCGGTAAGAGCGGTCCGTTTATAGAAATTTGCGAGCATCCATCATGAAACACACAAGACGAACCTTTCTTTTGGGCTGCGCCGGCCTGGTCTCCTTGACGGTGGTGGGTTGCGGACCAAAGACGAAGAAGATCCGGGGTAAAGTGGTCTACAAAGGCAAACCCGTTCCAGGCGGCCTCCTTAACTTCGCCCGAGCGGACGGCCAGGGGCAAATCGCCTCATGCCAACTTGATGAGAACGGCTCGTTTGAAGCGGTCGTTCCATCGGGTGAGGTAAAGGTCACCGTCGACAATCGAGAGTTGAAGAATCCCACAGCTCCGATCGGTGCCAGTGGGCAGTATGCTCAGGGAGATCAAGCGGCCCGAGCAAGTGGTGGGGCAGGTACCGGTCCGGGTCCCGGTCGAATTACCGGCGGTCCTCTCGCGGCGGGCGGGGGTGGTCGTCCCGGTGGCGGCCCTGGCGCGGGAGCGCCGATGATCCCGCAGGATAAATTGAAAGAGGCGATGGCGGGTCGGAGCGATGCACCG
>CAKZUU010000373.1 GCA_937922175.1 uncultured Gemmataceae bacterium | reverse complement strand
AAAGCCCTGCGGGGAAATATCATCTTGCTCGAACCGATCATGCGGGTGGAAGTCCAGGTCCCCGACGAGTTCTTCGGTCCCATCTCAGCCGATCTGAACGCTCGGGGAGCGCAGATCCTTCGCACGGATCAACGAAACCGTTGGTGGACGATCGAGGCTCTCGTGCCCTTGGCGAAAATGTTCGACTACGCCGAGCAGGCGCGGAGTCTCAGTCAGGGGCGCGCCAGTTCGACGATGGAACCGCATTCCTATGCCCCTGCTCCCAGAGACGTCCTGGAGTCGATCCTGAATCCACTCTGATGACCGATTGATCGACCTTGTGCCCTCATCTGACTCGTGGAAGTCTGATCCCGGCGCCACTGGCCGGTAAAGAACGCGCCGACGCAACCGCGGACCGTTCCCCGCGTTCCGTCTACTTCCCGCAGGGGCAGTTCCAAGGGTAGCGAGGCTCGTAACGGCCTTCCTCAAAAAAAGCGCGGCAGCCTCCGAACAAAAATCGCCATGTTGTTTTGAATGTGCTGCACTGCAAGGGATCGTACGGCGGTTTGGGGTGATTGAGCTTTGGACACAACCGAGAAAGAATTCCCCCGGAGCATGAACCTGAATCACAGTCGTTCGGGGATTCCACGACGACAGATGCCTGCGGGATCTCTTCTTCGGAAATCAAGATTGGGGCATTCGTCATTCCGGGCACGCTTTTGAAATCGTTACTGGTTTGCAAAACCCCGACCCTGACGGTTGAGCCGGAAACGGGTGTCGGCTGTGATTTCGATGTCTTCGTCCGCGGAGAACGTTCCAGGTCGCCGGCGAAGACAGTCCCGGTCATCAGCCCCACGCAGACAACGAAAATCACCCGGTCGAACATTGTTCGGCTCCTTGGTAGAACGCCTCTGGGGAGATTGATCGTCGTTCCGTCGGGATCGACTCGACCGTTTCCAAAGAAACATTCGATTTGCGAGGTAAACTGCGCAATTCCCGCCGCCGAACCAAGGAACAACGGAGCGCGGGACGAGATCAAAAACTGCGGAATCGGTGGGCGCGGAAGCGAGCAAACTCGGCTCGCGCTGAGAGGCTCGGCGGTCAGCGACGGGGGACCGGCGGCTTGATCAACCCGACGCTCGATTCAAAAATTCGTTGCCGTCGCGACTTGATTTTTGGTGGCGGCTCGACCTGCTGCGACCTCAAATCGTCGAGATTGGCGAGGCAATAAGGACACTGAACCGTTTCCAGATGGAATCGGATGTAGTCGGACAGGTCGTCATCCAAGGCACGGAGTAGATAAGCGCCAAGCTGCTCGCGCGAGGGGCAGCTAAGGTGACCGCGCCGCCAGATCGCACCTACCGAGTGCTCCCCACGGTCCCGCTCGGCCAAGATCGAGCGCAAGAGTTGTTTCAACTCCGAGCTGGCCCGGATCGCTTGTTCGATGCGCGAGGCTTCGGCCTCGGTCAAGGCGTTGTCGAGGTAGAGGTGGATCTGTTCTCGAGTGACGTCCCGCATGGCCGAATCGATTCCCCTTGAAATTCACCGGAGGCGCGGTTGCTTGGTACCCGTGCGCTGGACTGAGCGATCGCGACGAGATCAAGCGAGGACCTCTTGGAGCCGGTGCCGCGAGATCTCGCTGACTTCCGCATGCAGAGAGCGGCCGTGGGAATCCATCGTGACGACGGCGGGGAAATTTTTTACATGCATTTCCCAAACTGCCTCGGGGCTGCCGAACTCCTCTTTGAGGAACACTCGCGGGGTTCTTTCAACGCATCGAGCATAAATCTGGGCGGCCCCGCCAATCGCATGCAGGTAAACACAGCCAAACCGTTGGCAGGCCTCCAAAGTCTTGGCGCCCATCCCCCCTTTCCCGATAACCGCTTTGATCCGGTATTTTTCGATGACGGCAGCCTGATAGGGTTCCTCGCGGATGGAGGTGGTCGGCCCCGCAGCCACAACCCGGTATTGCCCATTCTCTTCCAAGACGACGGGACCGCAGTGGTAAATCACCGCCTGATGCAGGACGGGGACATCACCGCCTTTGAAAATGAACTTGTGAACGGCATCCCGACCGGTGAAGACTGGGCCATTTAACATCACGATGTCGCCGGCCCGCAACGATCGCACGTCGGCTTCGGTCAGGGGAGCCGTCAACGTTTTGACCGGAGCACTGCTGGGCAGACCCAATGGAACCGGCACGGCGTCATCGGTGGCCGGTTCGAAGGATTCGTCGTCGCTCTGGTATAGCCAACGGATGACCTGACCGCTGGTGTCGAGAATGACGCCCCGTCGGCGAAAAGCCCAGCACATGTATGCGACGCTGACGAAAAACGAGGCGGGCAGTCGATTGCGCACGCCGATCTTGCACGAACCGATCGTCAGTTTCCCGCCGAAGCCCATCGGTCCGATGTCGAGTTGATTGGCCGACTCGATGACGCGTTGTTCCAAGGCCGCGAGTTCGGGCACCGGATTCACGTCGTCCACAGGGCGAAGCAGCTGCTCTTTCGCGAACTCGTAACCCTGGGCCCGATCGCCGCCGATGCAAACCCCGAGGAAACCGGGGCCACAGCCTTTTCCTTGAGCGTTGTAGACGACATCCATGATGGCGGTGAAGACCCCTTCCAGGTCGCGGTCGGCCCGTTTGCCTTGGATGGTCGCGGGCAGCGAGTGTTGCCCGCTCATATTCTCGCAGCCGCCGCCTTTGAGGACCAATTTGATCTCAATATGCTCGTGCCGATGCTGATGCCAATGAAACACCGGGCTGCCCGGTCCGAGGTTGGTTCCGCTATTCCGACCGGTCAAACTGTCGACCGAATTCTGCCGAAGGTAGCCGCGCTTCGTGGCCTCGAGGACGGCATCACAGGCGGCGTCCTGGAGCGATAACTGGTCGAAACCCACGGGAGTCTTGATGTAGAAGCTGATCGTCCCGGTATCCTGGCAGATCGGAGCGCTTCGCCGCTTCGCCAAGGCGATGTTTGCCGCCACCAGTTGCAGCGCCAGGTCCGCGCGAGACCCGCGCTCTTCCAGGGCCGCATGGGTGTCCAAAACTTCGGTCACATCCGCCGGCAAATAGGCCGACGTCCGCCGAATCAACTCCAACAGGGACTCCCGAAATGCCGTGTCGCTCATGTCACCGACGCCTCGCCACCGCCAAACCCTCGATGCTCCGCCGAGCCGACTGTCAATCTCCGAAGCCGATGGCGGGGGATGTCATTTGAAGCTTTTCAGCCATTCGTCGAAACCGGCGCGGTGGGAATCGATTGTTTTTTTGGGTCCGACCATGCGGATAAAGAAAGGGCCATTCGGGCTTTCGAAGATCACGCCGATGAATTTGTAATCGGGGCGTGCTTCTCCTTTCTCGTTGGGGTCGAACGGACGACGTTTGAAAATGTAGGTGCCGGTCGCTTCCAACTGCGTTACTTGGACCTGGCCGACCTTGAATTCGCTGACTTTGTAGGTGTCTTCGTCCTTCGCTCCCTCGGCGGGCTTGATCATTCCCTTCCAGCGTTCGAGATTCGCTTTCACGCCGCCCCCACCCGCCGGCCCGAAATAAAAGATGAGCAACTGTCCGTCGTAGCGATCGCCGTCCGCTCGTGGGATCTCGAATTGATAGACGCGCTCCGCCGTCGCTGCTGGTTGCTGTTTCCATGACTTGGGCGCGGTTGATTTGAGGCCACCCAACTCAGTTACGGTGCCCCGGTCCTCAGCGGTCGCCACGGCGAACGACCCGAGGCCGAGAAAACAAGCAACAGCAATCCGGAGCATGGTATTTCTCCACCAAGGAAGGGCCAACCTAGTCATTGTACAAGTTGAGCGCTCGAGCCGCGAGCGTCGAGACTTCGCCTCTGAGCCGGGTGACATCGCCTTTGCCATCCGGGTGCAAGCGATGGCTCAAGAAAATGACCGCGGTTTGGGATTCCGGATCGATCCAAATGGAGGTGCCCGTGAAACCGGTGTGACCGAAATTTCGACCCTTGGGGAAAACGGTGCCGCGGTTGCGGGAATACGCGGTGTCGCAGTCCCATCCCCGGGTGCGCCATCCCGCCGAGGTGCGGAGCGGTTGAGTCATCATTTCGATCGTCGCGGGTGCCAGGATCCGAACATTCTCCAATTCTCCCTGGCGAAGGATCATGCGGCAGAAACGAGTCAG
>CAKZUU010000372.1 GCA_937922175.1 uncultured Gemmataceae bacterium | reverse complement strand
TCGTCGTATTCATCGGTGATGTAGCGCATGTTCTGCCGAATCGCGTCGGCGGTGCCTTGGTACCAATCGTTGTTCTCGTAGGTCTGCTGGGCAGCGAGGATTTCGCAGAAGCCTCGGTCAAACATGTCGAACTTGTAGGTGTTGCTGATGTGCCGATGCAAGCTCGCAGAGAGGAATTGCGTTAGAACATAAATGTGATTGAGACCACTGTTGATGCAGTTGGAAATCGGGATGTCGATGAGGCGGTAACGACCGGCCAGAGGCATCGCTGGTTTGCTGCGCGACTTCGTCAGGGGGAACAGGCGGGTGCCGCGGCCTCCGCCGAGAATCAAGCTTAAGACGCGGTTCATGGTGATTCCTTCCGAGGAGATGGAGAAGTTGGGGATGTCAAAAAGTCGTTTTCAATTCGCGCCGCCAACAGGTTCGCTTGTTCCGTGCAATCGTTGAGTGCCACACCGCGATAAGCGTTTCCGGTTAGATATAACCCCGGAAGCTGGGCCACGCGTTGAGAAATTCGTGCCAGGCGTTCGCGGTGTCCGACGTGGTACTGGGGGATCGCTCGCCGCCAGCGGATGATGCGGTGGAAGACGGGTGGAGAATGAACGTGCATTCCGATACGGATTTCTTCTCGGACAGCTTGAAGCAGCCGGTCGTCATCCCAATCCACGACGTCTGGCCGATTCCATCCGCCGCACAGAGCCCGCCACAAAACAAATTTCTCCGGGGCGCGGCCAGGATAGATCGACGAGCACCATTGAATGCCCAAGACATCCCGGCGGGTTCGCTGCGGAGCGATGTAGCCGAACCCTGGCCGCGGTCGGGGCACCTCGCTTTGGGGAAAGCCCATCGCGACGACGGCAATACGGTTGTAGGCGATCCCCGCAAGGTGCTCCGCTAGCTCCGGATCAACATCCGCAATCATCGAGGCAGCTTCATCCGCCGGACATCCTAGCACCACGACGTCCGCCGACCAGCTTTCTTGACCTTCACCTTGGACGATCCAGCCAACCCGACCCCGCCGGACGCCCGTCACTCTCACCCCGCAGATCAAGGCTCCGGTCAATCGCTCCGCCAGCGCATCGATCAATTGTCGCAGCCCGTGGCGGAACGACCATAATCGGCCCGCCCGCGCCGGCTCTCGCCCCGAGGCTCTCGCTTGACGCCGGCGTTCGGCCGCGGACCGCAAGAAGCCTCGAATGACACTCCCATGTTGTGCTTCCATCTCGGCGGCTCGGGGGAAGGCCGACGCGAGGCTCAATTTCTCCGGATCGCCCCCGTGAATCCCTGTCACCAGCGCGTCGCCCAGGGTATCGGCGACTTCGGAGCCAAACCGTCGGCGGAAGAATTCAGCCACGCTCTCGTCGTGCTGGGGAGGACGGCCCGGACGAATCAGCTCGCGGATGATTCCCCATTTGCCACGCCAGCTCAGGCAGCGCGACAGCAACAAACCGATTGGGCCATTCGGTAAACGATGAAGCCGTTCGTTCAAAAACAGGTAACGATTTTGCCGGGACGCTTCCGAAGCGGAGATCAGTTCCGAACTCAGCCCGAGATCGTGCGCCAGATCTTTCGTTGCGGTTTTTGTTTCCAGGAAGCCGTTCGGACCATATTCGACGAGGAAGCCGTTCTCGCGCTCCGTCCAGATTTTTCCACCGGGGCGCGAATCGGACTCGAGAAGGGTGAGGTCGAGGTGAGGCACCCGCTGCTTCAAATGAAAAGCCAGTGCCAGTCCCGAGATCCCCGCTCCCACAATGACGACACGCCGCATGCGGTGAATCTACGGCGCAAGGGTTGGGTTTGGGTAGCGTCGGCAGCGAAGGCGTCGTCACTGCCGCTCCGGCTGCCGGAAATAGCCCATGTCATGTCGGCGAATAATGATTCCTGCTTGGGGATTCGTGGGGTCAGGTCCGAGCGTGTAGATGCCGAATTTCCCCGTTGTCGTTTCTACGACATAAAGGGCGGATTGACCGGCGGCGATCATGCCGGTGGTCATCATGAAGTGGACGTTCTGCTTCGGAGGAATCTGAAAGTCCTGCACCAGATTGACCTCAGCGAAACCGGTGATTCGTCCCTGATTACGGTCAATCACGGTCCCCAGAAGTTTGCCGGCACGATAGTCAAGAATCCACAAACCATCCGTGGGTGCCCGGGGTGTCAAGGCGACGGCCCCAGTGCACATGGCGTAGTCCTCGTAGCGGTCGTTGCTTCCAGCCAACAGCAGGTTCGGGTCCGTCAAGGCGCTGCGTCGGACGGTTTGTCCGATGGCGAAGGTGGTCGCCGCGACACCTACCCCCAAGCCAAAAAGCAACCACAAAACGGAACGAGCAGCGTGCATGACTCGCCTCCCCTGATTTCTCCCGACCGCGCGGGGCCATAACCGATTCCGTCCGGGGTTGCAAGAGCAAACCCATCGAAGCTCCATGAAGGCTCGATCCGCGAGCTCGTCTCACTTGTCCGATCGGTTACGGGTCATAAGTTGTGAATGTCTCTCCGATGCCACGTGGCTCGGCCCGCCGACACGATTTCCCGGAGTTGCTCGTGATGTGTCGTTTTCCGCGTGGGCTCGCGGCGATGGTCGCGTTGTTCCCCTGGCTGACCTTCGCTGCCGATCGCTCGGCGCCCTTTCTTCCTGTGTGGGAGCGGTTTGCTCAAGACAGCCGGGTGGATCGGCCACTCTTGGGGCGTATTTTGCTCACCGAATTGGGCTGCGTTAATTGTCACGAATCTCCGCTGTTGGGTCGTCGCCCAGGACCGAATTTGGATGGTGTTGGTGCCCGGGTGCGGATCAGCCATTTGCGGAAAATGATCCACGATCCCCGCGCCGCCGAACCCGGCACTTTGATGCCGCAGTTGCTCGCTCATGATCCCGATCGCTCCGCGAAATCCGACGCCCTGCTGCATCTTCTCGCGTCGACCGGCAGCCCGAAGCCCCATCGTCGAGATCTTCGCGCCATCATCCAAGGCTTCGAGGTTTATACGCGGATCGGTTGTGTTGCGTGCCACGGTCCGTTGGACCGCACGGCCAAACCCATCGCCGTTGCTGCTCCTGTGATGGTTTTGACCGATCTGCACGCCAAATATTCGCTCGAAGGACTGACCAACCTTCTGGAGCAGCCGCATCGCGTTCGGCCGAGCGGTCGCATGCCGGCCCTTCTCGACGGAAAGGACGCTCGGCGGGTGGCGCAGTTCCTGCTGCAACACTCGCCATCCGACATCACCACGGGTCTGGGCACCACGAACTATCGCTATTACGAAGGAGCGCATGACCGCGTCCCGAACTTCGACAGCATCAAGCCCACCCGCTCCGGTTTGAGTCCTGCCTTCGACATCGAGATTGCTCCGAGGTCGAGCGACTACGCCCTCCGATTTGACGGTTATTTCCGAGTCGAGCGAGACGGCGAGTACATCTTCACGACGGAGAGCGACGACGGCAGTGTCCTTTGGGTCGATGGACAAAAAATCGTCGATAACGACGGCCTCCATGGAACCAAAGGCGAGACCGGAAAATTGGCCCTGAAGGCGGGTGTCCACCACGTTGTCGTTGGGTTTTTCCAATTGGGCGGTGGTGCTGAACTGCGTGTGGGGATCGAGGGTCCCAACTTACCCCGGCGCGATCTCGGCGAGATCGTCGCGGCAACCGAAGAGGGGCTGAACACGCCTTCCTCGTTCCGTCAAGGTCCCGTCGAGGATCGTCTGGAAATCCAGCCGGAGTTAGCGGCTCGCGGTCAGGAGGTCTTTGCCCAGACCGGCTGCGCCAACTGTCATTCACTCACCCATCGCGGACAAAACATCACCTCCTGGTTGAAGGCTCCCAAGCTCGAGCAACTCGATCTCTCCAAAGGCTGCCTGACCGAGCATACACCAGTGAAGTATGACTTGAGCGAGTCGCAGCGAGAGGCTCTGAAGGCGGCTTTGAAGTCCCTGAATTCAAGCGTCGGCGACCCGCGCGAGCGAGTTCAACGTACTCTCTTGAGTTTTAATTGTGTGGCCTGTCATGCCCGCGAGGGAATTGGAGGTCCGCCGGAAGCTCTGAATGCGTCTTTCACGACATCGCAGCCAGAAATGGGTGATGAAGCTCGAATTCCTCCCCCGCTCGACGGTGTCGGCGGCAAAATGAATCCGGACTATTTGCGGATGGTCGTCGATAAAGGGGTGGACGATCGGCCTTACATGCACGTTCGCATGCCGGGGTTTGGATCAGACCACATGCCGGGCTTCGTCGAAGCGCTCCTCGATGTGGACAAATCATTGCCGCGTCCGGAGGTCAGGTTTGAGACGCCACTGTCGAAAGTCAAAGCGGCCGGGCGTTTTCTGGTGGGATCGCAGGCATTGAGTTGCATCAAGTGCCACACCTTCGCTGGTCAACGAGCCGAAGGTGTCCAAGGCATCGACCTGACGATCGTGACGCGGCGGCTGCAACCCGGTTGGTTCCATCGATATTTATTGGAACCGCAAAGGGTCCGTCCGGGAACGCGGATGCCGGCATCTTGGCCGGACGGCGAGACATTCTACCCGAACCTGCTCGGTGGGAAGACAGCGGCGCAAATCGAGGCCATTTGGCAATATCTCGGCGACGGAGCTCAGGCACAGCGTCCCGTCGGTTTGGGCCAACAGTCGATTCCTCTTTTGCCCTCGAAGTCGGCGATCGTTTACCGTGCGTTCATTCAAGGGGCCGGAACGCGGGGGATCGGTGTCGGTTATCCGGAGCGGGCCAATCTCGCGTTCGACGCGAATGAGATGCGATTGGCCCTGATTTGGCAAGGGGCCTTCATCGACGCTGCCCGCCATTGGACGGATCGGGGGGCCGGTTTTGAGGGACCGCTGGGCGATAATGTCGTTCGTTGGCATGAGGGGGTTCCCTTCGTCCGACTCGAAAAACCGGACACACCTTGGCCGGCAGCCACAGCCAAGGAGCTTGGTTATCGATTCCGTGGTTATCGCCTCACCCCGGATGATCGACCGACATTCTTGTATTCGTTTGAGAATTTTGACGTCGAGGATTTCCCGAATGCCGTCGGCGGCGCGGAACCGTTCCTTCTTTGGACCTTACGAGTCAGAACCAACCGACCCGTCTCCGATCTGTATTTCCGTGCGGCGGTGGGCGATCGGATCGAATCGCTGCCGGAGCAGACGTTCTCTGTCGGAGGGATGAAGATGATCATCCGAAAGGGCACTGCCCAGGTCCGACGCAGCGCCGGCAAGGATGAGCTGTTGATTCCCGTTCGTTTCGACAATGGTCAGGCGGAATTCCAATTGGAGATTCACTGGTGACAACCGACATTCAGGGAGGCACGGCATGGCGAGCCCTCCTCTGCGGAGTTTGTCTGGGCTGGTTGGGGATTGCCCCATCGGCGATGGCCCAGCGATCGCGGGAGCGCGAAGAGGCCCAGTACTACTGGATCCTGACCTATGAACCGCCCCCTGGCGAAGTCATCGAACCTGGGGCGATCGAAGTGCTACCCGACGGTCGAGTCGCGGTCGGCACGCGGCGAGGCGAAATCTGGCTCATCGATCAAGCGTTCGCCGACGATCCGAAGCAGGCTCGGTTTACCCGTTTTGCCCACGGCTTGCACGAAATTCTTGGGCTGGCTCACAGGGACGGCTGGTTGTATGTCGTTCATCGACCGGACGTCACCCGAGTCCGCGACAGCAACGGTGACGGCAAGGCCGACGTCTTCGAAGTTTTCTCGCAAGGTTGGGAGATCAGCGGCGACCACCACGAGTACAATTTCGGGTCGAAATTCGATCGCGAAGGCAATCTTTGGGTGGCGTTCTGTCTGACAGGTTCGTTCAGCAGCGAGGTGAAATTCCGCGGCTGGGCCGGGAAAGTCACACCTCAGGGCCAATTTATTCCCACGACCAGCGGTGTCCGCTCCCCGGGCGGTATCGGTTTCAATGCCGAGGGTGATGTGTTCTATACCGATAATCAAGGCCCCTGGAACGGCACCTGCGCCTTGAAACAACTCACCGTCGGCGGTTTCGTCGGACACCCGGATAGCTTTCGCTGGTACGACACCCCCGAGGCACGGTATCTTGGTCCGGCCCCAATGAGACCGGAATCGGGAAGTCGGCTCGCCGTCGAAGCGAAAAAGATCCCTCAATTGATGCCGCCGGCGGTGTACTTCCCCTACGGCAAGATGGGGCAGTCCGCAGCCGGGATCGAGTGCGACCGCACCGGCGGAAAGTTCGGACCTTTCTCCCATCAATTGTTCGTCGGGGATCAGACCCACAGCACCGTCATGCGGGTGTTCCTTGAAAAAATCGACGGTCGTTATCA
>CAKZUU010000371.1 GCA_937922175.1 uncultured Gemmataceae bacterium | reverse complement strand
CGTGGGCGGGAGTTCGGACGCCGCGACCACCACGTTGATCGCCGACCTTCACGAGCGGATCGCCCAGGCGACGGCTCGCAACGCGGAGTTGGACGGGCTGATCGACGACCGCCACAAGGCCCGCCTGACCGAGGACGATGTACGTCAACTGGACAACCGTCGTCTGGAGCAGCTCTAGGTCAGCGTCGTTCCGCCAACCACCGCTCAATATTCTGCCAAAAATCCTGACGCATTCCCTCGGCGTCAATCTCCACCCAAACCGAGATGGGGCGTTTAAGATCTTCCGGCGGCGTGTCGACGGTTACGGCCTTGGCCAGATTGGGCCGCGCGATGGCCGCGATCAGGGCCAAATCCCACATCGTCCAAGTTGCTTTCGTCGGCGCGACCCGCCGCTGCCAGGCGCGGTCGTAATTGTCCCAGAGACGCACGAGGAAGTCGGCCACGCCGCCCTTACCCTGGAGGCGTCGGTCCACTTCGGCCTTCGCAAAGGTCAGGCTGCCCGCGGTTGTCGCGGTCATCAGATGGAATTCTAACCCAGGCGCGTTGAGCAACACGTCAAGGGCGTTGGGGTCATTGTTGGTGTTGAACTCATCGCGGCTCCAGAGCCGTTGCTTAGGATCGAAGCGCAGACCAATAAAATAGCAGGCTAGGCGAGGAATGATCTGCGGCTCCATCAGCACAGCGGACGCAAGGTTCGTGCAAGGGCCGAGGATCGCGACCGTCAGCTTCTCGCCCTCGGGCGTCTCTTTGGCCTTGCTGATGATATGCCGCGCGGCATCGGAGGGTTGCGGACGAACGGGGCTGACCAACGGAATGTTCGAGCCGATGGGATGCGGCACGTCCAGACGCTTCATCGCCTGCATCAATTCCTCGTTGAGCTGCTGACTGGGACCGACCGTATCCCGCGGGGCTTCTTCCTGAGTGTGCCATTGTGCCGACGTGATTCCCTCGACCTGGAAGGTTGGCTCCATCAACGCCCGCGCCAACGCGAAGGCATCGTCGATTTCGTTGGCCGTGTCAGCATCGACAATGATTCGCCGGGGCTTTGCAGGCTTCTTCTCCTTGGTACTCGGGCCACACGCAGTCAATAAGGGAACTGAGTTGGCAACAGCGAGGCTTGCCAGGAGTTTGAGGGAGTTGCGTCGATGAATCCGGGCTGAAAGGTACTGGTTCATAACGTCCTCATGCAAATTGGAGGCCTTCGTGCATTGGTCTCGAAGCCGTTATCATTTACCCAGGTCTGAGTGTTCTTTGGTAGACCTATTTTTGTCCAGGACATCCCCTCCACCGACAAGAGAAGGATCAACGAAGGTGCGGAGGCTATGAAGAAGTCCGTAACGTGGGTTAATAGGTTGGCCAAGACAATCTGCGTTCGATGGACTGCGTATCCGCTAGCAGAAATCGGTCAAATTCAAAGACATCCGGTAACAGGCGTGCGCTTGCTCGCTGAACAGTTCGGCGAAGCGGTTGGCGAGTTGGCCCGCGGTCGTGCGTTCGAGCGCGGCCATCTCCTTGTCGATGTCGAGTGGCATGAAGACCTGGTCAATTGGCGTGCAATAAAACCCGCAACGCCGAGACCCAGTGAGCCTCGGGTCCGCACCCGACTCAAGGCCTTCTTCCGGGGTTTTGCGACCTTCTTTGTCCGAAGCGGTGGGGACGCGCCAGGCCGCCTGCTTGAGGCGCCGCACGCCACGCGCGAGAATGGCGGCAAGCTGCTTGAGGCGCTGGTCAGCGGTCAATTCCGAGAAGGATGCGTCCACCATTGCGACAGGCTCCTTGATTGCGGTGACCTGTCGGTTATGTATGCCGCCGCGTTGGCGCATGTCCGCGCCCTCACCCTCGCTCCCTCTCCCATCGGGAGAGGGATGGGCTGAGGGGAGGTGAGCAGGAAATGCCGCGCGGCGATAACCCGCGAGGAGCATTCCCAACGGCCCGTTGTTTTTCGTTCGGTGCGGTGCTGCGAGCGCAACCACCGTCTAACCCGAACGGGCGCGGCGCGGAGAGACACCGAGAGTTTTGGGGCAAAGGCGTCGTTGCCGGGCCGAACGCCGGGTTGAGCGATTGTCTCTGTTGCCAGTCAAGAGAGCGAGGGTGAACGAGGCGATTGACGCAACCCGGTGCGGGGAATGGCGTTTCTTCGCGGATGACGAGATGAGCCCGTCGCGGGAAAGCCGCGAACCCGCGGGTAGCAGGGTTCGCAACGGAAAGGAAGGAGTACACCCGGCAGGATTCGAACCTGCAACCTTCGGTTCCGTAGACCGATGCTCTATCCAGTTGAGCTACGGGTGCATTACCGCTTCATTGTATAGCGAATTTAAGCGTTGTCAGAAAGTCCCCCTTAGGAGGAAATCGGGGCCGGCTGCAACGAGCGGAGGAAGTTCTGAATGCGATTGTTGAAATCCTCGGGCTGCTCCAAGTTCGCCAAGTGGCCGGCGTTTTGAATCATTTCCAAACGGGCCGTCGGAATCGCCTGAGCCAAGGTTTGTAGCACGGAGGGAGGCGTGATTACGTCGTCGGCACCCGAAATGACGAGAGTTGGCACGGAGATCTGACCGAGCTGCGGGCGGGCATCCGGCCGATCCCGAAGAGCCTGAGACGCGGCGATAATCCCTTCCGTCGATTGCTGCGCGGCGATTCGGCGAAGTTCGTCAACGACCTCGGGCCGATGGGAGAGGGTCGTCGGGCTGAGCATTCGCGGCAAAAGAGGCTCGAAGATTTCGCCGGCCGTCTGCCCTCGGGCCTGTTCGATGAGCCGGTTACGGTTGGCCTTGGCGGTCTCGTCGTCAGGCTCGGCCCGAGTGTTGGCGAGAATCAACGCGCGGAGGCGATGAGGGTGGCGTCGCGCAAAAGCCAAGGCAACATACCCCCCCATCGACAGTCCGGCGAGCGTCACGCTGCCAAGGATACCCAAGGCGTCGAGCAAGGCGGCCAGGTCATCGGCCATCAGATCGACCGAAGGTTCGGCGACGAACCCGCTGGATCCGCCGAAACCAGGCAGATCCGGAGCGACGACGCGGAACTCAGTGCCGAAGCGCTCGATTTGCGGCCGCCACATCTCCCGGGAGAGGGGAAAGGCATGGACGAAAACAATGGTCGGTCCGGTTCCAACATCGTCGTGTTCGACCCAAGCTCCGGTATTGATTCGCGTGCGCATCGGATGGGTGCCTCAGCTCGGGGGAATGACGTCGGCAGGCCGAGGTCCCGCATTGGCTCGACCACTTCCGGCAAGTCGGCTGATGATTTTCACCGTCATGTCATGATCGCAGAGAATCTGACAACTTAAGCGAACACCGGTGAGTCCGCGCTCGGAGAGGACCTTTTGCTCGGCCGGTGTCATGGTGGGCGGTTCGCCGGCGAGGAATTCGACCCGGCACGTCGTGCATCGGGCCTGACCGCCACAGGCGTGCAACTGATCGACCTTCGCCTCATCCGTCAATGCCAGGACGAGACGTTTTGCCATAGGCACGTCGAACTCGCCGACTCCCTCGACCGTCAATTTCGGCATAAAGGACTCCTCGTTCCGGAATCGCGTCTGGATTATC
>CAKZUU010000370.1 GCA_937922175.1 uncultured Gemmataceae bacterium | reverse complement strand
CAGCGCGGACAACAAAGTCCGCGAGTTCGCGGACCGAGCCGTTGGGTCGATCGGTGATCCTTGGCGGCAAGCGCAAGCCATCGAGCGATGGGTTCGGCAAAACATGCAAGCGGTCGCCTTCACCGAAGCGATGGCCACTGCGGACCATGTGGCTCGGACGTTGCGGGGCGACTGCACCGAATTTGCCATGCTGACCGCTGCCATGTGTCGGGCCAAGGGGATTCCCTCTCGAACGGCGATCGGGTTGGTCTACTACCTGGACGGGACGCAGCCGAAACTGGGTTACCACATGTGGACGGAGGTTTGGATCCACGGTGCATGGCTGGGATTGGACGCGACGCTGGGTCTAGGCTCCGTCGGACCGGGACACATCAAGATCACCGATCACAGTTGGCGGGACGTTCGCTCGATGATACCGCTGCTGCCGGTGATGCGGGTCATGTCGGGAAAGCCGAATTTCGAGGTTCTGCGGATCGAATAAATCTTCGGAACTCGCAGGAATACCGGAACTTTTCATCGCACCGACGGGTCCAACCGACGATACAGGCGGATGAAGACGGCGGCGTTGTGCGCGACCGCCTCGGAAGTTCTTGATCATTGTCCTCGACCGACGAGTTTCGCCCGTGGTGCCGATCGTAGGATCAGTTCGATACGCGGTCCTCTGTGCGGTCCGTTCGTGTCCGTTTCGGATGGATGCCGGGTATCTGCGATGAACCGGGGGCTCGACTGGGGAAACACGAGCACGACGACCTTATCGATGAGCAACGAGGCTCCGAGTGTGGGCACCCTGCCCCAAGCGAAGAACAACTCGTCGCTTCCGACATGGCTCGTTTGGAGCTGCCCCCCCACCGCCTTCACTGGGTCGCACTCGTGTCCGTTCCTCCCGACCTTCTCCGAGAATCCCTTCGGCGACGTTCCCGAGGCGGCCGAGCCTGATGTTGATGAACGCCTGTGCAGTCTCCCCTGGGAACGAGTCTCGTCGGCCGTCCCTTTCTCGCCCGAACCAATCCCCCTTCACGATTCGGCTTTGGACCACGACCAGGTCGAGGCCGTCCGACGAGCGATCAGCACCCCCGACCTGATGCTGCTCGATGGTCCCGCCGGCACAGGGAAGTCCCGAGTCATTGCCGAGGTGATTCGCCAGTGCTGGCGTCGCCACCAACGGGTGCTCTTGCTGACCTTCACCCCCGCAGGCTGCGAACGGGTTCTCGAGCAATTGGCCGACCGACGCGACCTCTTGGCTGTCCAAGCGACCTCGCGACCCGCTTCCCCCCGGAAACCTGCGCCATCCTCGGAGTCAAGCCTTACTCCCCTCCCGTTGGGTGAATGGCTCCGTCTGACGCTGACGGCTCAAGCGGATCGATTTGAAGACCAACTTCGCCAACGTCGCCGCGATGCCGAATTGCTGGACCAACTCCTCGGCTTCTTCGACCATCGCTCCGCCTTGATTGCGGAGAGAGAGAGCCTACTTTCGACTGCCTCGCTTGTCCCGTTTGCAGCTGGTGCGGGGACGAGCGACCGAGTCAATCACATCGAATCGAGTTCGGATCGACCCCAGGCCGAGCCATTGAATCGCGCCCATCTTTCTGGAGAAGATCAGGCCGCGAATCCGACATTCGCGCTGCCAGACGCGAAACAGACGAAAGTGCGGACTCGGGCTTCTTTGTGGAAGTGGTTGAAAAAATGTTGCTCTTTCACATCCGGCCGCGAACGCTTGATGAATCAACCCGCCGTTGCCGAGGTCGAAACGACGCCCTCTCGTGATGGGATCGCCGACGGGGTGGCCGCACCGCGCCTCGGTGCGAATGCGAACAACCCCCGAGTCGATGAGTTGGCGGCGGAACGGGATACTCCGCTCCAAGACATCGCGAAGCGGATCAGCGACGTTGATCGTAAATGCGCGAGTCTGATACGATCGATCGAGGGAATCCTCGCGGAGATTTCTGAGGCGTTTCGCCCAAACATGGCAGGGGGCCTCTCGGAAATCAACGCCCGGCGTACCGAGGTTCAGCAGGCTGTCGAAACATTGTTGGAGCGTTGGAGCGGCATTCGCCGCTGGCTGGAGAAGGGCCATGAACTAACCAGTGTGGAAGCCGCCTGGGTCCTTTCGTGCAGTCAACTGGTGGCGACATCGGTGGGCACATTTCGGGAATTGCAACGGGTACTCAAGAGAAGTTCGCTGAACGGTTTCGATTTCGTCATCGTGGATGAAGCCGAGGAGATGAGTGACCGGGAATTGCGTCGAGCCGTTCGTTTCGCGGATCGCTGCTTATTGGTCGGAGATTCGACCAATGACCCGACGGTCCACGCTGCCACGGGCAAGCACCCGCTGACTCAACCGTCGGTTCGACGCCCACGCAGATTGTGGCACCGCTTGGTCGAGGAATTCGAGAACTTCGGCTGGCGACGCGACGAGAATCGACTGCGAGTCGGCCTGCGCTGGCTGTCGCCAGAGGCACACGGATCTATAACGAGCGAGCCTTTGGCCGATCGGCCAGAGATCGAGTTGCGGTTCTTGGACGAAGGCCCCGAGCAACGGGAGCTGGTCGAAATTGTCTTCCCCGCCGAGATGTCGTTGCAAGACGCCGCACAGTTCGTTTATCGCGAATTGGGCGAGCTGCCGATCGCGCAGGCCTCACCCCGCTGGTCCGCGGATGAGAGGCATCATCGGGTCGACTTTTTCGGCGGAGCCGTCACCGCGTGGCATCGGCTGGCGGATGGAATCGAATTGGGTTGGCAAAATCCTTGGGGCCAGCGTCCGCGGATCGTGGCGGTTCGTTTCGATCGAGCGGAGGGATGGGATCAAACCGCTGCGGAACGATGGTGCATGGGCATCCGACGGGTTTGCAATACGGGACGATACGTAAGGTTGGTCGTTCCGCATCGCGATCGGTCAGGTATGACAAAATTGGCCGAGGTGCTGGGTTTCGGTGAATGGAGTCATGAACCTCAGCCGAGGCCGACGCTCACGCCTTCGGAACCGTGCATCGAGTTCATCCCGGTGCCCGCGTTGCCGCAAACATCGCAGATCCATCGCCGGGGCGACCACGGTCGTCCGCTGCCGCAATGGCGACTCCCCGACATTCGACAAAGCGCGGGGCTGGAGATTCATCTGGCGGATCCGTCGGCCCGGAGTCGGCTCGCCCCGGAGTGGGCGGAGAGACTACCTTGGCAGGGATACGTCAATTTCGCCGAGGCCGAGTGCATTTTGCGGCTGCTGGGAAATTGGCTGGATGATTGGCCGACGACGCCGACCGGAGCACCTGCCGATGTGGCCGTGTTGGCGTTGGAGCCGGCACAGGCCTTTCTGCTGAGGGAATGGGCGAGAAAGGCCGACCACTTGAGCCACGCCCCCGGGTCGATCCGGATCGCTTGGGCAGAGGAATTCCGCCAGCAAGAAGCCGACGTCGTGATTGTCAGTTTGGT
>CAKZUU010000369.1 GCA_937922175.1 uncultured Gemmataceae bacterium | reverse complement strand
CTCCACGAAACGCTGGATCGATTGCTCGATGACCGGCTTCAAGGGAATCCGGCGTCGCGGTTCCATCGCCCCATCGCTTAATTCGAACACCTGCGAGTCGGGGACACGAAAACGACTGGCGAGTTTTTCGACCGTTTTGCCCAAATCCCGTTTGACCAGGCCGCTGGCATCAAACCCATAACTCGTCGGATTGGCAAAAATGTAATTGTGGACACCGATGGCTAAAATTCGACGCGGATAATCGCCAGTCACGACTGACGCGGCGGGCTGAGTATCGCGGGATGCGAGGGCGGCTGGATCTTGCGGAGGCTCCGCCTCCCCTGTCGCTGTGCCATGATGGTGCCGTGCGACGAATGCGATGACACTTCCGGTAATCGCACTGCAAATCGCGATGATTCCCAAAGCAGTGAGCACGACAAGCGTGACGGGAAACTTGCGTCGCACCCGTGGTTGAGAGATGATCACGGGGGGAGCCGCTTCACCGAGCTGCCGCCCGATCGCGGGACTTCCCGAAATCGGCGAAGAAGAAACGGAAGGCGGGGTCGGCCGGGCCGGTGCGGCAACGGGGACTGGGCGCCGCGACATCCGTTTCTCTTCACGTGTCGCCTCGGCCGACGGGTGCGATGCCGTCTCATCTTGAGGGGCGTCCGTCGGCTTGGAGGAAGCGGGAGCCTTCGACACAGTGCCGCAGTAGCGGCAGCGGATCGACTTGCCGACCGCACGTTCCGGGTACTTGATGGATTTTCCGCAACCTGGGCACGAGGTGACCAACGGAGCGGGCATGGACGAGTCTCCCGCGGGCCTAAGACGAGGATGCCGACGAAAGCCCCGCACCCCGAAGCACCCCCAGCTGTTTCCGCCCGCCTTTATTTTAGCTCACGCGTGTCAGATTCCCAAATGCGCTCGGCGTCGGCGGCAGCCCGCATCATTTGAAGTTTGAGATCGCCTCGAATGCCGTGAGGTTCCTAATATGCTTGAAAACATGCCCGCTCGGCATTGGAACATTCAACCCAACCGACATCTCCTTCGTCTGGCCCGATCGGTTTCGCCGTCAAGACGCACCAGGTTTGGTCGATCCCCGCTTGGAAGTCGGCATCGACCGCGTAGTTTTCGCCGTAGACCGACAGAGCTTTCGAGCAAAAATGCATGCAGCGCGATCCGGGAAGGACGGTCAACGGGTTCACATCAGGCCTCCCAATAGCGATTCGCCCCGGCAGCGATCAGAAGGGCGCGTTTGACGGCCACCTCGGCAAGTTTGACTTTGTAACCGTTTTGCGATAGCGGCGCCGCTCCATCGACAGCCGCTCGGCCCGCCTCGGCCGCCGTCGTCTCATTGATCTCCTTCCCTTCCAAGCTTTGAGCCGCTGCGCTGGCGACGTGCGGCGTCGGTGCCACGTACCCCAGGACAACGCTCACTTGAGACGCTCGCCCCCCATCCAGGCGGAACGAGACGGCAGCTTGCACCAGGGGCCAATCGTGGGCTTGTTTTTGCCGAATTTCGTAAACGGCGTTTTTCAGGCCGGACATCGGAATCGTGACGCGAGTCAGCAGTTCATTCGGAGCAAGAACATGCTCGCGTTGTTCTGCTTTGCTCGGCGCCTGGAAGAACTGTTTCAGCGGAATCAGCCGTTCCCCCTGGGGCGAGCGCGCATGAGCCGTCGCGTTGAGGCAAATCAGAATCGGAGCCAACGACGACGGATTGACGATGACGCACGGGTGCCCTTTGGTAAAGATCGCGTGATATTGGTTCTCGCCCTCAGTGGCGAAACATTTCTTACCGCCCTTTAGCAGACAGGGAACGTGCGGATCGCGGTAATACCAGCAAGTATTTCGTTGGCAGAGATTGCCGCCGAGGGTTCCCATGTTTCGGATTTGCGGGGAGCCGAGTGCGGCCGCTGCCGCCGTCAGACCGGGGAACAACTCACGAAGGACGGAGTTTTCCGCGATTCGCGAAATTTCCACTCGAGCCCCGATGCCAATGACTTTCGCTTCATCATCTCGGGTGATGTGGTTCAACTCTTGACCGGGAATTCCCGAGAGACTGACGACACGCTCTGGGGCAGCGATGTTCTCCTTGAGCAGGTCCATCAATGAGGTGCCGCCGGCCAGCAGTTCCGTGCGACCCCAACTCGAATCGAGCAAGCGAATGGCGGATTCGACGGATCGCGGTTGGTAGTACATGAAGTTTTTCATTCCCGTTGATCCCTTCGTCAAAAGCTTGCCGCGGAGGATCCGATCCCGATGCTGAACGTCACGACTGCTTCGCCAAGGCTTCGAGGACGCGCTGGGGAGTCATGGGTAAAAAGGGAACCCGTACCCCCAAGGCGTTGAAGACGGCATTACCGATCGCGGCGGCTGTGGAAATGGTGGGCGGTTCACCAATGCCGATCACCCCCCGCTCGGGCATATCCATCATCTCGATGGTGATTCGAGGCATGTCCTGGATCCCTCCCAACCGGTAGAATTCCATGTCAGGGTTGACCTGACGGCCGGTCTGACGGTCCATGATCCGCTCTTCAAACAAGGCGTAGTTCACGCCCATGATGACGCCGCCCGCCACTTGTGACTCGCACGCCAGTTTGTTGATCATCATGCCACAGTCCTGAACGGCCACGATGTGCTTGACGCGGATGACGCCGGTCTCGGTGTCCACCTCGATTTCTGCCACCTGCACACCGCCGACTTGACCACTCGAGACATTTTCGTTGCCGGGCTGTTGGGAGATTTGCGCGCTCCAGACGCCGGTGCCTTTCGCCTCCTGCATGCCGAGTTTGGAGCAGGCCTCTTTCCATGACCAGGATTTGCCGGTCGTGCTATCGACGACTTTTCCCCCCTCGCAGCGCAGATGGGCGGCGTCGGCACCCAACGGCATGGCGATTTTGGCGAACAAGTCATCCCGGGCCGCTGTGGCTGCCCGCAAGGTCGCCGGAGCTTGCGACGGCGCGGTGGTACTGCCACCGGAGCCGGACGAATTCCCCAACTGACTCTCACCGATGGTGACGTGGATGTCGTTGACGTTCAGCCCCAGGATTTCCGCCGTCACGATGGCATTCAGAGTCCGTTGCGCGGTTCCCAGGTCTTGCGTCGAGGAAAAGACGGCCACGGATCCATCGCGGCTGATGGTCACGGTGACCTCATTCGGGCCGGCGGCGAAGCCACCCCAGGTGTGCAGCGCCATGCCGATGCCCCGCTTGATGGGGCCTTTGCCGCTCTGGCCCGGTGGATGCCATTTTTCCTTCCACCCCGATTTTTCCGCGGCGATTCGGATTTGCTCCGAATATATGGTGTGCCGACGCGCCAACCACGATACCGGATTCACCTTCACGGCTTCCGGGTCGTTCGGCGGGATGTGATTCAAGCGAATCACCATCGGATCGATGCCCAATTTGGCGGCCAAGTCATCGACGGCGAACTCGGTCAAGAG
>CAKZUU010000368.1 GCA_937922175.1 uncultured Gemmataceae bacterium | reverse complement strand
TTTCCCTGAATAGCCATGCCGATTGTTACCGACGTGCGTGCTGTCCAGAATGATGAATTTCCATCCGACTTTTTCGAGGGCGTAGTACCGATTCGGCAACTGCAGCTGTTCGACGGCCCAGGCTTTGCCATACCCTTGTTCTTCCGGAGAGATCCCGGTTTTTTTCCCCCACGCCCAGACGTCGTGATTACCAATGCACGACAGATAGGGCAGGGAGCAATTCGTTTTCAAGACTTGTTGCCAGAGTTCCCATTGGATCCGAGTTCGATCCTTTGTCTGGTCAAACGCATCCATGATCTGATCGCCGCCAAAAAGAATCAGTTCCGGGCGATCCGGTTGGCTTTGGACGTGGGCAAGACATTGGGCGAATCCCTCCGCCGCTCGCTTCTCCGGTTGGAGGTGAATGTCGGTGAGATGAGCAAGCCGCAGCACCCGCCGACGCGAGGGTTTTTCCTCTGCCGAGCAGGCCACGCTTTTCACACCAAGAAGAGCTGCCGAGGCCGTCATGAAACGGCGACGGCTCAGGAGGTCCCAACGGTTCATCGATTTTCCTCCCCTGGGGGATCCGCGTCTCTTCGTCTACGGGTACCTTTTTGAGTCTGCATCGACGAGTCAAATTTTCATGAAACGAGGATGATTTTCTTGTATGATCGCGTCACGACCTTTTTCCTCCGCGAATCTGGCGAGCGACGAGCCGAAGTCTCCAGGTTTGAGAGAGACTTGCTTCACCGGATGGGGTTAGGCCAGATAATCTGAGAGGGAGCCCCCGTCAGGCGGATCAAGGCGATGAAACGATTCGGAGCCGAAACACCATGACGACGATCGGCTGGACGATCACCGTGCTGGTGTTCGCTGTCGTGGTTATGCCGCAGACCACTCGTGCCCTCGGAGTGTTCCGAGGAACCGCCTGCGGGTTGGCTCTGCTCGCAGCGATCGGGGTGCTGGCCGTCGGGCTGGAGCGATCGGCCATCGAGGAGGGAGCCCCGGCGAACTGGCACGCGATCGGCTCGGTGCCGGCTGCTGCCTGTGCCAAATGTCACGCCGACCATTACGACTCATGGTACCGCACTTACCATCGGACGATGACCCGAGAGGCGACACCGGAAAATGTGAAAGGGAACTTCCAGCAGGTCGAATACGAATACCAAGGCATCACGACCAAACTCAGCCGCGACGGCGATGCCTTTTTCATGACGACCGTCGATCCGGCGTGGTCACTGGCCAAGGCAAGTCAACCCGATGATCCCCGGCTGGCGACACCGGTCTATCGCAAATTCCGCGTCGATCGTCTGGTGGGCTCGCATTGGGTGCAAGAATGTCTGCACCGTGAACCGAATGGCCGATACACCCGGTTGCCAGTGCTTTATCACATTGGGGAGCAGCGGTGGATTCACACCCATGGTGCTTTCCTCGCACCGGAGAGTCCCGATTTCTGGGCGAAATGTCGGTCGTTCTCCTGGAACGACACCTGTTTGTACTGCCACAACACCGGACCCGTCAAAAACCCGGTGTTCGACGCCCGTGGTCGGATTGTGGGCTACGAGACGCAGGTGGCGGAGTTAGGAATTTCCTGCGAGGCGTGCCACGGACCGGGTGAGCATCACGTGCGGTGGAATCAGAATCCTGCCCGACGATTCCGCCTGAAGCGGGAGGGGAGCGGCGATTCGAGCATCGTGAATCCTCGGCGACTGAGTGTCGAACGTCGGGACGAAATTTGTGCCCGTTGCCATGGGGCTTTAGTGCCCAAACCCGAGGCGTGGGACCGCCGGACCCATCGTGATCCTTTCATCGCCGGGTTGGAGTTGTCGCGATTCAATCATGTCTTCTGGTCGGAGAAGGAACAAGCCGAACTGGCGGGGAAACCGCCGCCCGCGCACGACGGCCGCTTCTGGGCTGATGGAACCCCGCTGACGACAGCTTTGGAGTACAACGGGATGGCCCTGTCGGCATGCTATCAACACGGCCGAGGGGCGATGAGTTGCCTATCCTGCCACCAATTGCACGGTGATGATCCGAACATGCTCTTGAAACCGGGGATGCGAACCAACGAGGTGTGCCTGCAATGCCACACTGACTATCGCCATCGGCTCGCCGACCACACCCGCCACGCCGTGGATAGTCCCGCAAGCCAGTGCGTGAACTGCCATATGCCGCGGGTTGTCTTCTCACTGCTGACGACGCATCGGTCTCACCGCATCAAGATCCCGCGCATCGAGGACAGTCGGGGAACTGGGAAGCCGCACGCCTGTAACCTCTGCCATCTGGATAAGTCCCTTGGTTGGACGCAACAACAACTCGCGCAATGGCCGAGTGGCGCTCGACACCGCATCACCCTGACTCCAGACGAGGAGACAATCTCGGCAGCGGTCCGGGCATTGGCCACCGAAGACGCCCGAACTCGCGTCGTCGTGGCGGCCGCTTTCGGCGAACCCGTGGCCCAACAGATCAGCGGCACCGACTGGATGACCCCTTTTCTCACCTATCTCCTTGCCGAAGAACGCTACCCCATGGTGCGAACCCTTCTCCACCGGGCGTTGCAGTCCGTCGAACCTCTGCCCCCGGTCTATGATCCGTTGGCAACGGCCGAACAACGCCGTCGC
>CAKZUU010000367.1 GCA_937922175.1 uncultured Gemmataceae bacterium | reverse complement strand
TTATCATTTCGCGAGGCTCCAGGAATTCTCGAAGCGTTTCGGCAGATTCGGGCTCGGCCGGACGTGCTCCTGGTCGATGGGCACGGATTTGCCCATCCGCGACGATTCGGTCTGGCGTGTCATCTGGGACTGTGGCTTAATCTGCCGACGATCGGTTGCGCCAAAACGAGGTTGTGCGGTACTCATCGAATGCCTCAGACGTCCCGAGGCTCTTTGGCTCCGCTTCGCGTCGGTGACGACCCGGTGGGCTATGTCGTGCGGACACGGCAAGGGGTTCGCCCCGTGTTCGTCTCATCCGGTCACCGAATCGACCTCGCCAGTGCCGTCCGGGTCGTGCTTGCTTGCTGTCAGGGTTATCGACTTCCCGAGCCATCACGGCTGGCCCATCAACGTGTGAACGAATTGCGGCGGAAGTCGCTTGGCAGAGGCAGGGATTGATCTATTTATTTCAAAGGAAGCTGGCGTTCACTCGGACGAAGTGGGTGCTTCTCCCCTACCGGAAGACGCTCGATGAATAGATCTGCACCGTTTGTCCTCGTTCTGCCCAGCGATCTGAAGTTGTTGGGCTTGGTGCGGTCGTTTGTTGAGCACGTGTGCCGGTATCATGCGTGGGACCCTTGGAGCACGGAGGCGTTGGTGTTGGCGACCCACGAGGCGATGCAGAATGTGGTTCGCCACGCCCATGCGGCCCATCTCGATGCCAGGGTCGAGGTTCGCATGCGAGGCGTGGAGGCGGGGGGGCTGGAGATTTGCTTCATCGATGAGGGTGAACCATTCGACATCTCTCAAGTGCCGCATCTCGACCCCGGAGAAATGCGCTTCGGGGGGCGTGGCGTGTATCTGATTCGGCGACTGGTGGACGAATTGTCCAGCGAGGCACGACAGCCGCATGGCAACATCCTGCGATTGGTAAAATACCCAGCACGGTCGGCGCGATCGGCTGGCGTCTAGACCTCGATAGCAGACGGACTTAGAGGGGAAAATTGCGCCGGACTTGAACGAGAACCGGGGCGATTTTCGGGAGATGTGTCGATGCGAACGGCGAAATGGTTGCGATGCGTGTATTGCGTAGATTGCCCCTTTTTATGGGAAATTTCTTTGGCGGCGATGCCCAGATTGCCTCAACCGACCGCCTTGCCTCGTCGATACCGGAATTGTCACGCGGGCAATGGAAAATGATTCGCTCGATGCGTGACAGCGTGTGTAGAATGGGCCTGTCAAGGATGCGGCCGACCTGTCAAGTCAGCGGCCGCTGGAGGCTTCTGAGCCCTCCGACTCCGATCCCTGTACCCGGCGAGACGTTCCCGGTTCGACGAATACGGCCGTCCGCCTAGGGGGAGATTCATGACGATGTTTTCCAATGGTTCGACCCAGTGTGTTCAAGGGCCTCATTTCCCTGTCCGGCTGATGCGACCCAGTCGGCCCGTGACGCGCAAAGGCTTGTGCCAATCCGGAGCTCCACCGGAGGCCACCGACCCGGCGATTCGGTACGATCTGGTGGCACGGGTGCGGAGGGAAATCGCAGCGGGAACCTACGACACACCGGAGAAACTCGACCTCGCATTGACACGGATGATCGAGCGCTTGGGACTCGATTGAGGATGAAGCCCGCTCGGACGGGACTATCGGGGTAACCGCCCGGTCGGTTGGCACCACGCTTCAGGAGGGTATAATACCGTCGGCAACGAAGATGCAACCGGGCCTCCGCTTCGGCGGGGATTGTGCCAAATCATTGGGGGGGATGACGCATCATCCCTCCCAAACTTGCCGAACGTGAAACTGTCTGGGGGAGCTGATTGTGGTGCTGCCGGCCGTCCCCGTCTCTCAATCTCCGGAGAGCAAATTCCGCGAGTACCTGGCGACGAGGCCGAAATCTCAGCGATTGACTCGGCCCCAACGTGAACTCATCCAGTTTATTTTCGCCCAACACGATCATTTCGATGTCAACCAATTGATCCGTGACCTGGATCGGGCTGATCTTCGCATCAGCCGGCCCACGGTCTATCGGACCTTGGCGAAACTGGTCGACGCCGGTCTCCTCCGTCGCATCGAGGTCAACTCCCGCACGGTTTACGAACACGATTACGGTTATCCGCAGCACGAACACCTCGTTTGCGAAGTGTGCGGCAAAATGATCGAATTCCAGTCCGAGACGATCCAGAATGCCATTCGGGAAGTGTGTACCAGCCACTTTTTCCAGCAGAGCGGTCACACCTTGGTCGTGCGAGGTGTCTGTCAAGAGTGTAATCGGGCCCGATCGGCCAAGCGACGGCTGGATATGATCTGAGCGCACTAAGAAACGGTACGGGGCGAGGAGTATTCGAGAACTCTCCTCGCCCGTCGTCCTTTTCATTGCCGGTAACTGTTTCATCCAACCCGTTCGGGTACCTCGAAGCCCCGACGATAGACCCGGAATAAATGTTGGTTGGCCAACTCGTTGTCGATGAATCGTTCTTGCGAGGCATCGATCCGCAAGCGGGGGCCGCATCGGACTTGGGTTTCCTTAACGGGGACGTTGTTTGCGGCCAAATGTTCCATCATCCGCTGGACTGCTTCGATCGCGTCGGAATGACCACCCAGCGTCGGGACCACGTCGGTCAATGGTCGCCGTTCGCCGAGGCGGTAGCTGATGTTGCCCAGATGGCACAACGCACTGGAGATGTGGCCTTCGAGGATATCGGCGTGGAGCAACTGATGATTCCGTGCGCGAACGGCCGCGACGAAATTCCCGAAATGGTCTCCGCCGCCCTTGAATTCAGCGATTTTCTCCCCGTCCTTGGTGAACGCGACGCCGCTGGAGTAGCTCGGACAAACGACGTAGCCCTCCGAGCCGTAAAAGATATTCCCGACCTTGGCTCCTTGCAGGGCCGGCGATGGCAAGCCCCGGACTTCGAAGATCAATTGGGAGTCTTCATAATCAAAAAGGCAGATTTGGGTGTTGGCGGTTTCACCGTCATCTTCGTAACCGAGACGACCGCCTAGACTTTGCACCGACCGGGGCAGAGTGTTTTTGCCGAGTCCCCAGCGGGCCTTGTCCATTTCGTGGATTCCTTGGTTGCCCAAGTCACCGTTGCCATAATCCCAAAACCAATGCCAATGGTAGTGGACGGTGCCGGCGTCGGGGGTGTTTCGGCGGGGGAGCTTGAACGGGGCCGGCCCACACCAGAGGTCGTAATCCATGCTTTGGGGCGGGGCTTGTTCGCCTTGAGTTTTCCCGATGCTCGGCCGCAATTTGTAGCACAGTCCCCTGGCGAGGTGGACTTTCCCGATTTTGCCGGAACGGACGAATTCGATCGCCTGGCGCATTCCGGTTTGACTGCGACTTTGCGTGCCGGTTTGCACGATGCGGCGATATTTGCGGGCGAACTCCACCATGACGCGTCCTTCGTGGACGTTGTGGCTAACGGGCTTTTCGACGTAAACATCTTTACCTGCTTGGATCGCCCAAATGGTCGCCAAGGCATGCCAATGATTCGGAGTCGCGATGGTGATACAGTCGATGTCCTTGCATTCGAGCAATTTGCGGATGTCTTTCACATAAATCGGGGGCTTGCCCTGTCGTTCTTCCACCAATTTCATGGCTTTGCCGATGACGGCACTGTCCACGTCGCAGATGTGGGTCACGGCGGTGTGGAGTTTCTGGTTGCCGGCAAGCTGGTTCACATGGCTGCCGCCTTGGCCTCGAACCCCGACGACCGCGACTCGAAGGAGGGAATTGACGTCGCCAGCGGGGCCTTTCAAATCCGGCTTGTCGCTTGGCTGCGCCGACCCGACTTGGGCCGCCAACGCGAGTAACGAGGACGCGCTTGCGGACCGTTGCAAAAACTCCCGACGATTGACGGAACGCATGATGGGGCTCCAACTAAGAGGACGGCAGGCGGGATCTCGCCCTTAATGTAATGAAGCTACCAACCAGAAGTCAACAAGCGCCGATCCGAAAACCGATTTGCGTCACTTGACTCGCGATTGTTGGATTTCTAACGTGAACGCGGTTTGTTGCTTTCTCCAATTCGGGCAGCGATGATGTCATCTTCAGCGATCGGTTCGGCGACACCGTCCGAGACTTGCACATGTGTGGTAGGTCTTCAGTGGGGTGATGAAGCCAAAGGCAAGCTGGTCGATCTCCTGGGTGAGGACCATGACATCGTCGTGCGTTATAACGGCGGGGCCAACGCTGGCCACACCATCGTTCGCGACGGACGATCGTTCAAACTTTCGCTGTTGCCCGCCGGGGTCTTGAATCCTCGGCTAACCTCCGTGATCGGAAACGGAGTTGTCGTTTACCCCCCTCGCTTCATCGAGGAGGTGACGCAGATTCGAGAGGCGGGGATCGAAGTCGGCGGCAATTTGATGGTGAGCGAACGCGCTCACGTCGTCTTCCCGTATCACATGGAGGAAGAGCGCCTCAGCGAGACCGACAGCGAAGGAGCGATCGGCACGACCGGACGAGGCATCGGACCCTGTTATCAGGACAAAGTCGGTCGGGTCTGCGGCATTCGGGTCGGCGATTTGCTATCACCTGACCACCTGCGCGATCGGCTGCGGCGGGTTGTGCCATGGAAGAACCGTTGGATTCAAGCGTTGGCGAGCGGGGGGAACGCGCAGGTCTTCGATGCCGACAAATTGACGCAAGAGTACCTGCATTACGGCGAATCACTTCGTCCCCACGTTGCGGATACATGCCAGTTTCTTCGGCAGTCCCTTCAGCAGGGTCGGCGAATTCTGTTCGAGGCCGCCCAAGGTAGTTTGCTCGACATCGACCACGGAACCTACCCGTTTGTGACGAGTTCGAGTAGTTCCCCGGCGGGTATCTGGTCGGGAAGCGGAGTCCCCGCACGCCGACTCACGCGAGTCATCGGTGTCGTCAAGGCTTACACCACCCGCGTGGGGCGAGGTCCATTTCCCACCGAATTGACCGACGGTCCGGAAGGAACGGGCGAGTCGATTCGACGAAAAGGTCGCGAGTACGGCACGGTGACGGGACGACCGAGACGGGTGGGTTGGTTGGATCTCGTCGCTCTGCGGTATGCCGCCGCCGTCAGCGATGTGGACGAATTGGCCGTCACGCTCCTCGACGTTCTCAGTTGCGTGCGCGAGATCGCGATCTGCACCGCGTACGAGATCCACGGCGAGCGGAGATCCGATTTCCCAGCCGACGCCCGTCAATTGGAGGCAGCGACGCCTGTTCTCGAATATCTGCCGGGATGGTATGGTGAAGAATTGACACAGGCTCGACGGTTTGCTGATTTACCCTCGGCGGCTCGGCGGTACGTCGATCGGGTGGCGGAAGAGCTTGGCGTGCCGGTCGGCATCGTCTCCGTGGGACCGGATCGGGATCAGACGATCATTCGATAGGATGATTGACGAAGCGATGTCCTGTTCTCTGCGAGATCGTGACGTGACGCTGCCGGAAGGTTTGACACCCGAGCGGTTGCCGAAACACGTCGCCATTATCATGGACGGCAATGGGCGTTGGGCGCTGGAGCGCGGCAAGAACCGCAGCGAGGGACATCTTCGCGGCGTGCAGAGTGTTCGCCGAACCGTCGAGGAAAGTTGCCGCTTGGGGTTGCAGCAACTCACGCTTTATTGTCTGAGTGTGGAGAATTGGAAGCGACCGAAGAGCGAACTCGATTTCCTCATGGCCCTGCTCCAGGAGTACCTCATTGCGGAGCGGCATGAAATCATGGAGCAGAACATTCGTTTTACAACCATTGGCCGACGGACCGCGCTGCCCGAGCACGTATTAGCCGAAATCGACGAAAGCATTCGCATCAGTCGAAATAACACCGGGATGACATTGTGCCTGGCGATCAATTACGGGGGGCGGACGGAAATCGTCGATGCGGTCCGGCAAGTCGCCGAGCGGGTTCGTCGCGGCGAATTGTCACCGAATGACATCGACGAAACAACCATCAGTGGAGCATTATACACGGCCGGGATGCCCGACCCGGACTTGCTCATTCGCACGGCTGGCGAGATGCGCATTAGCAACTATCTCTTGTGGCAAATCTCGTATGCCGAAATCTGGGTGACGTCCCAATGCTGGCCTGATTTCGATGTTCCCCTGTTCCACCAAGCGCTGCGAGATTACGCCCGGCGTGAGCGACGCTTCGGCGGGCTGAAATAAACCATGTTCCGGACGCGAATCATTGTCGGTTCGATTCTCGCGGCACTGGTGTTTGCGGCATTGTTCCTTGATGGTCATTTCGCTCCCAGATATCCCTTGTTCATGGTGTTGATCCTGGTTGGCGGCACACTGGCTTGTCACGAAATGCTCGCGCTCATCCGTGCCGACATTCGCCCCGTGTCGTGGCTCGCCTTCGCCGGGGTACTGGCGGCGTTGATGGGTCCGTGGCTCGAAGCCAACGTCGGAATCCATCGGATCGGAGCGAATGGGCGGGCTGTTGTCGTGACGGTCATCGCGCTTGGGGCGTTCCTCCGCGAACTCTGGGTTTACTCCGGTCCGGGGCAGGCGATTCCTCGTGTCGCCATGACCCTTCTCGTCGTTCTGTATCTCGGCGTAATGCCGAGTTACCTAGTCTCGTTGCGTTGGCTACCGCCCCGCGAGGAAGATGCCCAGCGTGCATTGCAGACCTTGATCCTGGCGATCTTCGTGCCGAAATGTGGCGACATCGGGGCCTACCTGACAGGACGGATGTTCGGACGACATCGCATGACCCCCTTGTTGAGTCCGCAAAAAACCTGGGAGGGTGCCCTCGGAGCCATCCTTTTTTCTTGCGGGGCGGCAATCACCGGCGCGTCATGGGGAGGTCGCCCCGCCGCTTGGGTAGTTAAGGCCCTGGTCTTTGGTTTGGTCATCGGCGGACTGGGAATGTGCGGCGACCTGGCTGAGTCGCTCATCAAACGCGAAAGTTTTCATAAAGACGCTTCCGATACCGTCCCTGGTTTCGGCGGTGTGCTGGATGTCGTCGATTCGGTGGTGTTCACGGCTCCGGTCTCTTACTGGGCACTGACCTTCGAGCCAATCACCCCCGTGTGATAAGATCATGGGTCGCAGACCGAGGGAGCGGACTCCTTCGGCTGGCGCCCTCCAACGAAGAGGATCCCCGACGGCATGGTTGATCCTGTTGCGTCGAGCGCGACCGTACAGTTGGCCGATCGTGAGGAAGCGATCCTGTTGTTCGGCCAGCGGGATGCCCACCTGCGGATGATTAAGGATGCCTTGGGAGTGAGATTGATCGCTCGAGGCGATACGGTGCAAATCGAGGGAGATGAGGAAGCGGTGCAGCGGGCAGAGCGGGCTTTCCATCAACTTCGTCAGATGATCCAGAAGCAGGGGCAGGTGTCCAGCGAAGAAGTGCGCACGGTCTTGGAGATCGTGCAGCACTCGCATGAGCGGCAGACGCCGCAAACCTTGGCAGTTCACGCTGCCGGCCGGGCTGTCCGACCTCGCACCGATGGTCAGGCCCGGTACATCCAGGCGATGCGCGATCACGACGTGACGTTGTGTGTGGGGCCAGCGGGAACGGGCAAAAGTTATCTGGCCGTGGGAATGGCGGTCACCTTGCTCCGCCAAGGGGCAATCAAGCGAATCGTCTTGGTTCGGCCGGCTGTCGAGGCCGGCGAACGTCTGGGCTTTCTACCGGGCGACTTGAACGCCAAGATCAACCCATACCTGCGACCTCTTTTCGATGCGTTGCACGAGATGATGGAGCCAGAAACGGTCCGCCGGTACATGGACAATGACATCATCGAAATCGCGCCTCTCGCCTACATGCGGGGCCGAACCATCTCGAACGCGGTCATCATCCTCGACGAAGGGCAAAACACGACGGTGCCGCAGATGAAGATGTTCCTGACTCGTCTGGGCACCAACTCAAAAATCATCGTCACCGGCGACGTGACACAAATCGACTTGCCGAAGACAATCCGCAGCGGCATGATCGACGCGATGCAACGGCTGAAGAACATCGACCGACTGGCGATCGTTCACCTCGACGAATCGGACATCGTCCGCCATCCGCTCGTGCAGCAGATTGTTCGAGCCTACGAGGACAAAGATCGAGACCGGGGGAAATGACGAGTCGCTGGCCGGCCACGGCGGATTCCGGCTAGAATCCTCGGCAAGGATCGGTATCGTCACGGAAGGATTCCGACATGTCGAGCCTGTTCGCACCGATCGGCTTCGTTGGTTTCGGGCCGGACTCGCTTCGCGGAGACTCCGAATCTCCACCGATTGGTCATGTCGTGTCATCGAGTCGAGCGGGCCTGCGTCACGGCTTGCGGGCCGAATGTCCTCGATTACCCGGTGTCTACGGGATGCTGGATGCCCGGGGCAACTTGATTTACGTTGGCAAGGCGAAGGTGCTGCGAGGTCGGTTGCTGAGTTATTTTCTCAAAGGGAGCCGCCAAGAAAAATCCGGTCGGATCATCGACGAGACACGAGCGATTGTTTGGGAAGCGGGCGTTAGTGAGTTCGGCGCGTTGATCCGTGAATTAGAACTGATTCGGCGCTGGAAGCCGCGATTCAACATTCAGGGTCTGCCGAGCCGCGAACGGCAGGTTTGGGTTTGTCTGGGTCGCCGTCCCGCGCCTTATCTCTACGTGTCGCGAGAACCGACGGGTCAGGAGATGATCTGTTACGGTCCGGTGCGCGGGATGCGGCAAGCCCGATGGGCGGCCAGGCAACTGAACGATCTGTTCCAGCTTCGCGATTGTCCTCGATCGCAGCCGATGCGATTTGCCGATCAGAAGGAACTGTTTCCGATTGTCCATTCGGCAGGATGTCTCCGCTACGAATTGCGGACCTGCTTGGGACCCTGTGCTGCCCTCACGACCCGAGCGACGTATGCGCGTCATGTCCGTGCCTTGCGAGCGTTTCTGGAGGGCCGAGATGAGACCATCCTGCGTCGGCTCGAGGCATCGATGACCGAAGCAGCCGCACAATTGGCCTTTGAACGTGCCGCGTTGATCCGCAACAAGATCCTACCGCTGCGATGGTTAAGGGAACGATTGGGTTGGGTGGATGCGGCACGAAGCCGACACAGCTTTGTTTACGCGCCGGTGTGTGCTGGAAAACCGTTGTGGTACTTGATCCGTCGCGGTCGGGTCTGCTCCATCGTCCCTGCTCCAAGCGATGCCATCACCGGACAAGAAGCCGCTGTTGCGATTCGGCGTGTTTTTCATGACGAGCGGAATTGGCCCCAACATGTGCCTCGGGATCTGGTTGACCATGTCTTGCTCGTGGCCGCTTGGTTCCGCCGGTATCCCTCGGAACTGCAACGAACCCTCTCCGCGGAGCAAGCTCTGCAAGCGTGCGGGCGTGAGGGGCGGGTCCATCCAGCTCGATCGTCCGCTTGAATTTCAAGCGAGATTGTCAATCCGCCGTGTCCGTTCCGAGGAGGCGTTTGCGACGGGCCGAGGGCAAGTTGGCGCCGGCAGGACAAGCCGATAGAACAACCGTTCCGCCCGCCAGCGCCCCCCGGACGCGGTTTGGACAGGCCTTGACGTGATGACCGTGTTGCACCCTGACGACCCCATCTCCGCCGGCTTCGCGGATCCCATAAAAAACGGGGTCTTCGGGTACTGGACGCCCGGCCACGACGGCGAGCTCGTCACCGACGCCAACGACTTGTACTCCCTCGTCCTTGACCTCCGGCAGCCGGTGATTGTCACCCGGACGCGAGAAACCTGGGGGGCTTGTCGTGGTGGCCAGATTGTGTTCGGGTCTCCGATCGCAATGAACCTCGCCTACCCCGTCGCGGCAATTCTTCCCCCTTGCCCGCCGGAATCATTGGGAGATGCGGAGTTCTGCCGGGAGCATGGTCTTCGATTCGCCTATGTTGCCGGAGCGATGGCGAACGGCATCGGCTCGTGCGACATCGTGGAAGCGATGAGTCGAGCCGGAATGCTCGGTTTCTTCGGGGCGGCGGGATTATCCCCGGATCGAGTTGCCTCGGCCATCGATCGCCTGCAATCGACCTTGGGTGACCAGCCGTTTGGCTTCAATTTGATTCACAGCCCCAACGAGCCACGTTTGGAATCCGAGATCGCGGAGTTATATCTTCGCCGGGGAGTCCGCCTCGTCGAAGCGTCGGCATATCTGGATCTGACCTTGCCGGTGGTGAAATACCGTGTGGCGGGTATCCGTCCAGGTCCCGATGGTCAGCCCTTTGCCCCGAATCGAATCATCGCGAAAGTGTCACGTGTGGAGGTGGCATCCAAATTCATGGCTCCTCCGCCCGAACGCTTTTTGCGCGACTTGCGTGAGCAGGGCTTTTTGAACGAGGAGCAGGTCCAGCTGGCGAAGCGACTCCCGATGGCTCAAGACGTCACCGGCGAGGCCGATTCCGGTGGACACACCGACAATCGCCCGGCGATTACCCTTATCCCCACTTTGATCGCCTTGAGGGATCGCCTTCAGCGACAGTACGGCTACTCCCGACGGATCCGAATCGGGGCGGCCGGTGGCATCGCGACGCCCGCGTCAGCGGCTGCCGCTTTCACTCTGGGTGCATCCTATATTCTCACCGGAAGTATCAACCAGGCGTGCGTGGAATCCGGCAGCAGCGACCTGGTTCGCCAAATGCTTGCTCAAGCGGAACAGGCCGACGTGACGATGGCGCCCGCCGCGGACATGTTCGAGATGGGAGTCAAGGTGCAAGTTCTGAAGCGGGGAACGATGTTTCCGATGCGCGCTGCCCGGCTGTTGGAAATGTACCGTTTGTATCCCAGTCTGGAGGCCCTTCCCGCCTCAGACCGAGCGTGGTTGGAGAATTCGATTTTTCGCCAATCCATCGAGGAAACTTGGGCGCAGACGCGGACCTACTTTCAGCGACGAGACCCGCAGCAGATTGCGAAAGCTGAGAACGACCCGAAACACAAAATGGCGCTTGTGTTCCGCTGGTATCTCGGACAATCGTCGCGCTGGGCCAATCAAGGGCTTTCGGAGCGCAAGGTGGATTTTCAAATCTGGTGTGGCCCCGCGATGGGGGCGTTTAACGAATGGACGAAGGGATCGTACCTCGAGCGCCCCGAGAATCGTCGCGTGGCGACGGTCGCGCAAAACCTGTTGTATGGTGCGGCGTGGATGTTGCGCGTCCGCGCTTTACAGCAACAAGGCGTCCGGCTTTCGGACGAATGGCTCACGGCACGTCCGATGGAACCGGCCGATTTGCAACGCCTCCTTCATGGTGAGGTTGCCAACCGATGACAACCGCATCCGCCCCAGCGTTGGCGATCATTGGCATGGGTTGCCTTTTCCCGAAAAGTGGGCACCTCGGCGCGTACTGGTCGCTGTTAAAGAATGGCACCGACGCCATCAGCGACGTGCCGCCGACGCATTGGGATCCCGCCGATTATTTTCATCCGGACCCGAAAGTCCCCGACATGACCTATGCTCGCCGGGGTGGGTTCCTCGATCCGTACCTGTTTCCGCCGCAAGACTATGGCATCGCTCCCAACGATCTGGAAGCGACCGATACCTCGCAACTGCTCGGCTTGGTCGCAGCCGAGATGGCACTGCGCGATGCCGGCTATGGGCCGGGTCGCTCTTTCGATCGAACCCGAGTGAGTGTCATCCTCGGCGTCACCGGTACCTTGGAATTGGTTGTGCCGCTCGGAGCGCGGCTGGGTCATCCCCATTGGCGGCGCGCCCTGAAGGAAGTGGGAATCGCCGACACCCTCGTCGATGAGGTCGTTCGAAGGATCGGTGAAAGCTACGTCGGCTGGCAGGAGAATTCCTTTCCGGGTCTGCTGGGCAATGTCGTTGCAGGACGAATTGCCAACCGTCTCGATCTGAAGGGCACGAATTGCGTCGTCGATGCGGCCTGTGCCAGTTCCCTCAGTGCCATCCACCTGGCCGGACTGGAACTCGCTTGCCACCGCTGTGATGTCGTGGTGACCGGGGGAGTCGATACGTTCAACGACATCTTCATGTACATGTGCTTCAGCAAGACGCCCGCCCTATCGTCCACCGGCGACGCCCGGCCGTTTAGCGCAACGGCGGATGGGACGATTCTCGGTGAGGGATTAGGCATTCTTGTCTTGAAGCGATGGGAAGATGCCCAACGAGACGGGGATCGAATATATGCCGTCATTCGCGGACTGGGGGCTTCGAGCGACGGCAAGGGCAACGCCATCTACGCTCCCTCGGCCGAAGGGCAAAAGCGATGCCTGAAGGCAGCCTATCAGCAGGCCGGCGTTTCGCCCGCAACGATCGAACTGGTCGAAGCCCACGGCACGGGGACGAAGGTCGGTGATGCCACGGAAATTCAAGCGCTCACCGAAGTGTATCGTTCGGCTCGACCCGAGGGCACTTGGTGCGCCCTGGGCTCTGTCAAATCGCAAATCGGACATACCAAAGCCGCCGCGGGAGCCGCCGGTATCATCAAAGCAGCGTTGGCACTTCACCACAAAGTCTTGCCCCCGACGATCAAGGTCGACCAGCCGGCCGAGCCTCTCGCCGATGCCTCCTCGCCGTTCTACGTCAACACGCGGAAACGACCTTGGTTTCCCCGAGCTGAACATCCTCGACGCGCAGCGGTCAGCGCCTTTGGGTTCGGTGGCAGCAACTTTCATTGCATTCTCGAGGAGGCCTCGCCCGAGAAGGTTCGAGTCGATTGGGATGGGACAGTCCAGATCATCGCCCTTCACGGAGACTCGGCAATCGACATTGTCGAATCCGTCCGGGCTTGGTCGCGTCTCATGTCTTGGGACGATCTCAGCAAACGAGCCGCCGACTCCCGCTCGAAGTTTGACTCAGCCGCTCCGTGTCGGCTGACGCTCGTTGTGAGTCGCGAGGGCGAACCAATTTCCCGCATGGTGAGTGCGGCTATTGATTTCGTCCAGCGCGAGTCGTCGTCGCCATTTGCGGCCTCGCCTTTGGGAATCTTCTGGGGGCGCGGCCGTTCGCCGGGTAAATTGGCGTGGCTGTTCTCCGGCCAAGGCTCGCAATACGTTGGCATGTTCCGCGATTGGGCCTGCCATTTCCCCGTGATGTTTGACGCACTGACGATGGCGAATCGCCAATTCGCTGGCGAAACATCGATTCCATCGATTGACCGCTTGAGCGATATCATTTATCCGCCCCCGGCCTTCACGGACGTCCAGCGCGACCGGCAAGAGTCAACCCTTCGTGACACTCGCGTCGCTCAGCCCGCTCTGGGGGCCGTCAGCTTCGGTGCCCTTCGGGTTTTGCAGACGTTCGGTGTCGTGGGCGAGATGGCCGCCGGTCATAGTTTCGGCGAATTAACCGCCCTTTGGGCCGCCGCTTGCTTTTCCGACACAGATTTTTTGGATTTGGCTCGGCTCCGTGGCCGTATCATGTTCGAGTGTCAAGACAATGGCCAAGGTGCCATGTTGGCCGTTCACGCCTCGCTCGCCGACGTCCGACAATGGCTCAGCGATCTCCGTCTCCCTTTGACGATCGCCAATATCAATGCGCCGACGCAAGTGGTCGTCTCAGGGGGAACGCCAGCCGTGCACGAGTTGAAGGCGGCATTGGAGCGGCGTCATGTTCGGGCCACGATCTTGCCCGTATCGGCAGCATTTCACAGCCCCTCGGTGGCGATGGCGGAGCCTCGCTTCTTGGAGACGTTGCAACAAATTCGTGTATCCTCCCCCAACATTCCCGTTTACTCGAACACGACGGCGGAGCGTTATCCTCACGAGACCGCCGCGATGGTCCGGTTGTTGGCCGGCCAACTCGCTCAACCTGTTCGATTCATGGAGATGATCCAGCGAATGATCGGGGATGGGGCCGCGACATTCCTCGAAGTCGGTCCGGGAAATGTGCTGACTCGGCTCGCCGAGCGAATCGCTCCGCAAACGCCCGGTGCTGAATATGTCGATTGCATTGCTGTCGATCCATCGGGGGGACGGCGATCTGGTTTAGTCGATCTCGCGCAGGCGTTGGCCCGATTGGCGGCCAGAGGGCATGTCGTGCGGCTCACCGAGTGGGAACGTGAACCGGCTCACCCCGTCATGCTGGAGCCATCATCGTCCCGATTCGTCGTGCCGATTGTCGGGGCAAATTATCGGAAAACCTCGCCACAGCATTCGCTGTCGACGCCCAGTGCGACACAGGGACGCAAGGAAGAGTCGCACCGCGTCTTAACGACCTCGCGAAACGACGGAGGAACAGTGTCCGCCCCGCCGGCCGAGGTGGTTTCCAACCCGCCCTCGCGCTCGCTTCCCGATCAATCGCCCACGCCTTCGATGTTCGTACCGAAAGAGAGGATAGCTAACGTGAGTCAGGACTCGCGTCCCTCAGCAGCGGCGACAAACTCCGCTCTGGGGCAAGCCCTTCGGCTAACCCAAGAAGGGCTGCACGTCTTCCAACAATTACAAGAGCAGACGGCCCAACTGCACCGGCAGTTTCTGCAGCATCAAGAGGCGGCTCAGCAGGCGCTCAGTCGACTCATTGAACAGCAGCAACAGCTGATTTGCGCCTCCTTGAATGGCTCAGCAGCATCATTCGCTGGTCTGCCGACGTTGGCAGCAAAAGCCTCAGCCGGCCCGCCGATGCCCCCAATGACGTGCTCTTCGGAGTCGATGGCAGCGACGCCACTCCCTTCCGAGACAATTCCGGCGATCGCGGCAAACCCATCGGACTCGAGGACAGTGCCTGCAACTTCGCCGTCAGCGGTCCGTAACAACTCGCCGACAATGGTCAGCCGACCGCTGGCGGCAACTTCCTCGGCGAAGAAGGATTCACCATCTGGTAAAACGGCAAATCGGGCGGCCTCCTCGATACGTGAGAATGTCCAACGAATTTTGCTCGAGGTCGTGGCCGACAAGACGGGTTATCCCGTTGAGATGCTGAATGTCCACATGGGTTTGGACGCGGACTTGGGGATCGACTCGATCAAACGTGTGGAAATCCTGTCGGCCTTGCAAGAACGTCTTCCCGAGGCACCGGCCGTCAAGCCCGAGCATTTGGGAACCTTGAACACGCTGGAACAAATCATCGACTTCCTTGCGAACGATCGAACGGTCAGTTCCGCCGCACCGGAACAGCCCGACACGGTTCCCTCGACCTCGCCGAAGGCGGAATCCCGCCGGGAATTCATTCAGCAAACGCTCTTGGAAATTGTCAGCCAGAAGACAGGTTATCCGGTGGAAATGTTGCAGCCTTCGATGGGAATGGATGCCGATCTGGGAATCGATTCCATCAAACGTGTCGAGATCCTTTCCGCTTTGCAAGAGCGAATCCCCGATGCCCCCACGATCAAGCCGGAGCACCTCGGCACGCTGAGCACGCTGGAGCAGATTGTCGATTTTTTGATCGATTCAGCCGTGAGCTCGCCAGTCGAAACAACCGCGGGAACGGCGGCAGGAACGTCGTTGGTTCGGCAGACGTTGAGGAGTACCCCCGTCCCTTTTGAGCGGGGTCGGTCCGCGAAGAATTTGCCCCTGTCCGGAACCATTCTGGTTGTGGGGGGAGCCGACACGCTGGCCGACCATCTGACCGAGGAAGTCCGCAACCGTTGGGGCCGAGTAACTCGCCGTTTCTGGGACTCGCCGCTCGAGAGCGAGGAATCACTCGCGGGTCTCATCTTCGTCGCGCCGGCGGCCGCCAACTTGGATACTTTGCGTGTTGCCTTTCGTTGGTTGCGCGAGTTCCGCCGACGCGCGACAATGGAATCGGGCCGTTTTGTGATCTCTGTCTCCCGGATCGACGGACAATTTGGCCTTTCGGGCCGCTTCCGTGCCGAGCGACCGTTCGATGGCGGGTTGGCAGGATTGATTAAGACGGCGCATCGGGAATGGCCCGAGGTGCTGTGTTGTGCCGTCGATATCGACCCGGGTTTACACCCGAGCGAGTGCGCCGAGCGGATCGTTTCCTTGACCGAAGGAACACCTCATCTCGAAATGGGTCTATCCGCCGACGGATGGCGGACATTGACCCTGGTCGAATCCCCCATAGGGGCCATCGATTCGAAGTTGTTTGATGTTGATGACGTGATCGTCATCACTGGTGGCGCGCGGGGTGTCACAGCAGCTGTCGCACTCGAGTTGGCTCGACGATACAAACCTCATCTGGTGCTTATGGGACGGACGATTCTGGCCGGCGACGAGCCAGAAACTTTCCGCGGAGTCTGTGACGAACGCGAGATTAAAAAACTCCTTGCCCAACAGCATCCGGAATGGAACCTCCGTCAAGTAGGTCACGCTTGCCAACAATTGCTAGCCGTTCGGGAAATCCGCGATAACCTCCAGCGCCTTCGCGAGACGGGTGCCTCGGTAATGTATGTGTCAGCAGACGTGCGCGAAAGCGCTGTCGTTCGCGCTGAACTCCAACGTGTCCGCGAGCGATTCGGTTCGATCACCGCGCTCGTTCATGGGGCGGGCATCATCGAGGATCGCCTGATTGCGGACAAAACCGATGAGCAGTTCGATCGTGTCATTGAGACAAAGGTCACGGGCTTTTTGAATCTGCTCGACGGGGTGGCTGATGATCCGATTCGTGCGATCGCTTTGTTCTCTTCCTCGACGGGTCGGTTGGGACGCCGAGGACAGTGCGATTACGCAGCGGCAAACGAGGTATTGAACAAATTGGCACGTTGGCTCGCCGCTC